>CAKONX010000042.1 GCA_934098345.1 uncultured Bacilli bacterium | reverse complement strand
CACTCTAACATAGTAGAGTGTCTATTTTTTTATTGCTAGAACCAATAAGGTAGATAGTAATAGAATGATACATATGAGCTTTAAAAACTTTAAAATAAAAGTTTTTGTCTTCATTAATATCTGCCTCCTTTCATATTCGATAGGAGGATAACACTCAACAACTGATGTTCCAAATAAATTATAACAAATAAATAAATTATAATTAATACAAATGTTCGCGTATATTGAAATTTGCAAAAACCCTTAAAATCTGCTATAATACAGGCCAATGTGAGGGGATATTATGAAAAATATATTAAAAATTGTCATTAGTATTCTAACAATTATATTATCAATTATTTGTATATTTACAATTAAAGGTTTAAATATGTTGCCAAATAAATATTTTATTATATTTGTAAGTATTATGATTTTATTTAATTTTATTGGTTTACTTTTATATACAAAGAAAAAATGGCTTAATATAATTGGTCTTGTAATAAGTATAATAACTATTATTATTTCTATAATTGGGTATTATTATGGGAGTGAAACTATTGATTATTTAAAACATTCGTTTAATAATGATTCTGTAGAAATCAGTGAATATGGATTATATGTATTAAAAAAGAATAATTTCGAGCTAAATGATATTAAAAATTTTGGATATTTAAATGATGAATCTGCAGAAAAAGTTGTAAAAGAACTTAAAAGTAGAACAAATGCAGAAGAATTATCTTATGATGATATGTATACATTATCAAGTGATTTAAAAGATAACAAAATAAATTCAATGTTACTTGATAAAACATACTATAATATGCTTCTTGATGAAAATGAAATATCTGAAGATGAAGTAAAACTAATATATAGTTTTAATATTGAAGTAAAGAAAAAAGTTACAAAACAAAATGTTGATACGTTAAAACCATTTAACATATTCTTATCTGGAAGTGATGCTAGAAGTAATTATATTGCTAGTAAAACTAGAAGTGATGTTAATATGATTATAAGTGTAGATCCAAAGAAAAAAACAATTCTTTTAACAAGCATACCAAGAGATTACTATGTTTCAGTTTATGGTAAAACTGGTTTAAAAGATAAACTTACTCATGCAGGTATTTATGGAATAGATACAAGTGTTAAAACTGTTGAAAACTTATTTGATATTAACATTGATTATTATATAAAAGTTGGTTTTTCTTCAGTTATTGAAGTTGTTAATTTAATAGATGGAATTGATATAGAAAGTGATAAAGCATTTGTAAGTCATTGTGGTGATGGTGGAGCAATAAAAACAAATGTAAAAAAAGGAATGAATCACTTTAATGGTGGTGAGGCTTTAAGTTATGCAAGAGAAAGATATGCATATGCTTTAGGTGATAGACATCGTATTTTAAATCAACAACAAGTACTAGAAGCAGTTATTAATAAAGTAACTACTGATAAATCTGTTTTATTAAAATATGATAAGCTACTTAAATCTTTAAGAAAACTATATAAAACTAACATTCCTAGTGAACTTATTTCTTTATTAGTTAAAAACCAACTTGAGGATATGAGTAGCTATAAAATAGAAAGACAAAGTGTTTCGGGATCTGATGCATCAATGAATACTTATACAGCACCAAGTAAAAAAAGATATGTTATGATTCCTTATGAAAAGGATGTAAAAAGAGCAAGTGAAAACATTAAGAAATATGCTTAATGTTTTTTCTTGTTTTAAATGATTACTTAATGTATAATTATTCTAGATTGGATGGTTAATATGAAAAATATTAAATTATTATTAATAAATATGTTTAATGGTTTCTGTATGGCTCTTGCTGATTCAGTACCTGGAGTTTCTGGTGGAACAATTGCATTTCTTTTAGGTTTTTATGATGAATTCATAAATTCTTTAGATGATTTATTTAGAGGAAACATGGATGCAAAGAAAAAAGCATTTATATTTTTAATTAAACTTGGCTTAGGTTGGATTATTGGATTCCTACTTGCAGCAACAATGCTTTCAAGTATGTTTACAAGTAAAATATATGAAATGAGCTCATTATTCTTAGGATTTATAATTTTTTCTATTCCTCAAGTTATAAAAGAAGAAAAAGATTCAGTAAAAGGACATTATAAAAATATTGTATTCTTAATATTAGGAGCAATACTTGTAGCAGGAATAAGTTACTTTACAACTCATTCAAGTTTAGGTGTTGATGTTAATAACTTAAGTCTTTTCAACATTTTATATATATTCTTTTCTGCAGCTATTGCAATTACAGCAATGGTTTTACCTGGTATAAGTGGTTCAACTTTACTTTTGATTTTTGGTTTATATATTCCAATTTTAGGAGCTGTAAAGAAATTTATTAGTTTTGATTTTTCAGTTGTACCATTACTTACTATATTTGGTTTAGGTATGATTTTTGGTATAGTTGCTTTTGTTAGAATATTAAAAAATTGCTTAAATAATCATAGAAGCAAAACAGTATATTTTATTTTAGGTATGATGATTGGGTCTTTATATGCAATAATTAATGGACCAACTACTTTAGAAGTTCCAATGGAAATAATGACATTTAAAACATTTAATATATTATTTTTTATAATAGGTGCTTTTATAATTGTTATATTAGAAGTACTAAAAAGAATGATGTTGAAGAAAGATTAATTCTTTCTTTTTAAAATGGAGGATTCATGGCAAATATATTTGATTATATAAAAAAATATGGTGATAAAACTTTTGAAGAAAAAACATTTAATGAAGTGGATAATCTTATATTTTCTTCTTTATCTTATATAGATTTTAAAGATATACTAATTAGTAAAAAAATAACTATTCAAGAATGTGCAAAAATATTTTTTGATAAATATACTAAAAAAGAAATAAAAAATTTTGTACTTGCAACAAGAGATGCAATTGATATATTAGAAAGTATTAAAGATACGAATAGATATAAAGATTTATTCTTATACAATTATACTTATCAATATAATGATGATTTACAATTTTCATGTTTATTTATTGAAATAAGTAAAAAGCTAAGTTACATATCTTTTGAAGGAACTGATGATTTAGTAAGTGGATGGAGGGAAGATTTTGAGCTTGCTTATAAATTTCCAATTTCTTCTCAAGCAGCTGCTATAAAGTATATTAATTCTCATATTTCGCCATTTTCAAGAAGAAAATATATGGTTGGAGGGCATTCTAAAGGAGGTAACATTGCTCTAGTTGCTTCAATGTATGCTAATCCTTTAATAAGAAATAAAATAGTAAAAGTCTATAGTAATGATGGACCTGGTATATTAAAAAAAGAAATATTATCAAAACAATATGAAAGGGTATTACCTAAATATGAACTTATTATACCTGATTCTAGTGTAGTTGGTTTACTTTTAAGACATAAAAGTGACTATGTAGTTGTTAAATCTTCTAATAAAGGACTTATGGCTCATGAGCTTACAAGTTGGCAAATAGATGAAGATCATTTTAAAAGATGTAGTTTATCAATGTTTAGTAAAAGAATAGATAAAAGTATAACTGAATGGTTAGAAACTTATGATCTTGAAACACGTGAAAAATTTGTTAAAGATTTATTCTCAATATTTAAACGTGCTAAAATAAAATCTCTTTTAGATTTAAAAGGTAATAAACTTAAAAATACTCTTGCAATTATAAAAGAAAGTTCAAAGTTATCTAAAGAGAGTAAACAGATGATTAATGATTTAATTCGTTTCATAGTTTTATATATAAATAAAGATGTAGATGATTAATTTGACATTAAACATCTTTTTTTATGTATACTTTTTTTATGTTATGATATAATTTAAGTAAGAATAGAAGGAATGTTTATGGAATTTGTTACACGACATTTAATTATAAAAAAATTTATACCTGAATATATCTCCATAATGTATGAGACTTGGGGATGTGATAAAGAAGTGGGAAAATATATGCCTGGATTTAGAACTGACTGGGATATTGAGGGATTTACTGATTATATTTTAAGAACTTATAAGGATGAATATCATACTAGAGCAGTTATTCAAGATAAAGAAACAAATAAAATAATTGGAAATATTTCTTTATATCAAGAAGATAGTAGAAGTAAATCAGTTAATATTTGGTTAATTAAAGATTATTGGAATCATGGTTATGGAACTGAAACTTTAAAAGGTATAATTAAAGAAATGAAAAAAATAAAATTAGAATCTTTATATGCTACATGTGATGGAAGAAATATAGGAGCTAAAACTATGTTAGAAAAATGTGGTTTTGAGCTAATTGATACTATAAAAAATTACCGTAAAGACATAGATGGTGTATTAGGTGATGAGCTTTTATATGAACTTGAACTTAATTAAAAGGTACTTTAAAAAAAGTATCTTTTATTATATAATAATTCCGTGATGTTTATGGAAATGTTAAATGAAGAACTTATTAAAAAAATTAGTAAGTCTAAAGGTGAAGATGAATGGATGCTAGAATTTAGACTTAATTCATATAAAAAATTTTTAGAACTTGAAAATCCGACTTTTGGACCTTCTATTGAAATAGATTTTTCTAAACTTAATTATTATAAAAAAGAAGGTAATTTAACAAATGACTGGAATAATGTCAGATGTGATATAAGAAATAGATTTAAAGCTTTAGGTGTAATTGATGCTGAACAAAAACATTTGAGTGGAGTTTCAAATCAAATTGAAAGTGAAGTAATTTATCATAATGGCCGTGATGAAGTTAATGAAAAAGGGGTAATTTTCTTATCAACAGATGAAGCATTAAAAAAATATCCCGATCTTTTTAAAAAATATTTTAATAATTTAGTTAAATATGATGAAAATAAATATACAGCTTTAAATGGAGCATTATGGAGTGGAGGATCATTTATTTATATTCCTCCTTATACTAAACTTGATCGACCTCTTCAAAGTTATTTTAGAATTGAATCTTCTTCTCTAGGTCAATTTGAAAGAACTATTATTATAGTAGATGAAGGAGCTGAACTTTCATATATTGAAGGTTGTACAGCTAAAAGTTATTCAGTTTCTTCCTTACACGCTGGAGTAGTTGAGATATATGTTGGTAAAAATGCTAAATGTAAATACTCAACAATTCAAAATTGGAGTAAAGATGTTTATAATTTAGTTACTAAAAGAGCAATAGTATTAGATAATGGACTCATGGAATGGGTAGATGGTAATGTTGGAAGTGGTGTTACTATGAAATATCCTTCATGTATTTTAAAAGGAAATAATGCAGTTGGTAATTCTATTTCAATAGCTTATGCCAAAGATAATCAACATCTTGATGCTGGAGCTAAAATGATTCATATTGGAGAAAATACTAGAAGTAACATAGTTTCAAAAAGTATTGCTGATGGTAATGGTGTTGCTAATTATCGAGGTAAAGTTAAAATATGTTCAAGTGCTAAAAATTCTTATGCATCTATTAAATGTGATACGATTTTACTTTCTGATGATTCAGTAAGTGATACTTATCCAATAAATGAAGTTTTAAATGATTCAAGTAAACTTGAACATGAAGCAACAGTTTCTAAAATAAGTGAAGAAAAAATGTTTTATTTAAGAAGTAAAGGTTTATCAGAATCTTTAGCTAAAGAAATACTTATTATGGGTTTCATAAGTGATTTTAAAAAAGAGTTGCCTATGGAATATGCAGTTGAACTTAATAGATTAATGAAAGAAATTTAAAATATGCTAAACTTTATAATTAGTATTTAAAATGACACAGATTATTTTTATCTGTGTTATTTTTATGACAGATTATTGAAAAAAGTACAGAATCTCACTAATTTCTGCGTTTTTACAGAATAACTTCAATTGTGGTAATTTTTCTTTGGAAAGGAGGAAAATTATGCATAATGTAGTTTATTTAATAGGTCGTTTAACAGAAGATCCTGCTTTAAAAAGTATTGGAGAAGAAAAAGATATGTTAACTATTAATTTAGCTGTTCAAAGAAGTTATAAAAATGAAAATGGAATATATGAAACTGATTTTATACGTTGTATTCTTTGGAATGGTATAGCTAAAAACACAAGTGAATATTGCCATAAAGGTGATTTAGTTGGTGTTAAAGGAAGACTTCAAACAAGAAAATATGAAGATGAAAATAAAGAAGATAAATATATTACTGAAGTAATAGTTGATAAAGTTTCTTTTTTAGCAAGTAAAAGAGAAACTGAATAGTTATTTTAATTTTCTCACCAAGTATGATAGTTTTGCTATCATACTTTTTTTGATATAATGAATTTATAAAAATAGAAATGAGGAAACATTTATGGAAAACAAAAAGAATAAACTTATATTGTTTGATTGGGGTGGAATTGTTGAAAATCATGAAGGTGAAAATGGAACATTTGCAGCATGGATTCGTTTCTTAAGAAAAATAGGGATATCTGATTTAAATGATTTAGGTGAGTATTCTATATCAGATAAAAAGAATTTAAAAGATATGGAAAACGTATATTTAGATTTAAAACAAAGATTTAATCTACAAGTAAGTTTTCAAGAGTTTTTGAGTGAATACAAAAATACACTCAGAGATGTTGATTATTTTAAAGATGTAAGTGAATATGAAAAAAGTTTAAAAGATAAATGTTTTATAGGTGTTTTATCTAATTTATGTATTATGGATAGGGAAAGAATTGATAAACAACTTAATTTAGGTGAATATGATTATGTATTTTTATCATATGAATTAGGAATGAGAAAACCTAATAAAGAAATATATGAATATGTTATTAATCATGTTCCATTTGAAAAAGAAAATATTTTATTTTTAGATGATGCAATTAAAAATATAGATGCGGCTTTAAATGTTGGAATAAAAGCTAAACAAGTAAATGGTTATGATTTAGATTATATAAAGTCATGTGTAAATGAGTTTTTAAATGAATAATTATTTAATTTGTATGATATAATGAATTAAGCGAAAGAAGGATAAAGATGGAAATATTAAAAGCAATTTTGTTTGGTATAGTTGAAGGTATTACTGAATGGCTTCCCATATCAAGTACAGGGCATATGATTTTATTAAATGATTTTATTCATTTAAATGTAAGTGATGATTTTTATAAATTATTTGAAGTAGTAATTCAGTTAGGTGCAATACTTGCCGTAGTGTTATTATATTTTAAAAGTATTTGGCCATTTAATAAAGAAAAAGAAGAAAGAAAAGAAACTTTTTCACTTTGGGGTAAAATATTAGTTGCATGTGTACCTGCAGCAATTATTGGTATTCTTTTTGATGACTGGTTTGATGCTCATTTTTATAATAGTATAGTTGTTTCTTTAATGCTTATTCTTTATGGTATAATTTTTATTATTTTTGAAAGAAAAAATGTAGGTAGTAAGACTACAAAAAGTTTAAAAGATATTACTTATAAACAAGCATTTATTGTCGGAGTTTTTCAAGTACTTGCATTAATTCCAGGTACTAGTAGAAGTGGAGCAACAATTGTTGGTGGATTACTTATTGGACTTGAAAGAAAAACAATTGCTGATTTTACATTTTTACTAGCGATACCAGTTATGGCAGGAGCTAGTTTACTAAAATTACTTAAATATATTAAAGATGTTGGATTTGTTTTTGAATCTGGTGAACTTATGATTTTAGGAGTTGGTTCTTTAGTTGCCTTTATAGTTAGTATAATAGTAATAAAATTCTTACTATCTTATATTAAGAAACATGATTTCCAAGCATTTGGTTGGTATAGAATTGTTCTTGGAATAATCGTACTTTTATATTTTTTAGTACTTAAATAGACTTGTTATAAACAAGTCTTTTTTATATAATAAATATGAAACGGAAGTGTTAAATATGATTGCGGTTGTTACTGGTGGATGTAAAGGTTTAGGTGAAAATTTTACTAAATATTTACTTTCTTTAGGCTATAAAGTTTATGCAATTTATAATAAAAGTGTTGATAATGCTTATATAATGGAAAATGAATATGAAAACTTAAGATGTATAAAATGTGATATTAGAAAAGAAAGTGAAGTTGATTCGACATTTTTTAATATAGATGATATAGATATTCTTATAAATAATGCAGCTATTTCTAAAGATGAAGATATATTCCAAAAAAGTGGAAAAGATTTTTTAAGTGTTTTAGAGACAAATGTAGTTGGAACTTTTTTAGTTACTAAGTACGCATTACCTAAAATGAGCGATAAAGGGGTAATTATTAATATTAGTTCTAATAATGCAATTGATAATTTTAATCCAATAAGTGTTGATTATGATGCTTCTAAAGCGGGAGTTAATATGTTAACAAAAGACTTTGCAGTTGTTACTGATAGAAAAGTAGTTGCTTATGCACCTGGTTGGATAGGAACAAGTGAAGTAATAAATATGAATCAGGATTTCTTAAAGATAGAAATGGAAAAAGTAGGTCAAGAAAAATTAATTGATCCAGATGATTTAGTTAAATATATAATAAGCGATGTTGAAAAACGTGAATGTGGAGATATTGTGGAGGTAAAAAATTTATGACAAGAGATGAAATAAAAGAACTAGTATTAAATTGTGAAAATGCATTAACAAATGAATTTAAAAAAATAGATGACAATAAGTTTTTCTTCAGTGAACAAGTTTTAAATAGTTTTAAAAAGAATAACTTAAGTGAAAATGCTTTTAATTCAACTACTGGTTATGGATATAATGATTTAGGTAGAGAAGTAATTGAAAAAGTCTATGCAGATATTTTTAAAAGTGAAAGTGCAGTTGTTAGAAGTCAATTTATATCAGGATCTCATGCTTTAAATGTTACATTCTTTGCTCTTTTAAGACCTGGAGATTTACTCCTTTCAATAAGTGGATGTCCATATGATACATTACATGAAGTAATTGGCATTAAAGAAAATCCAAGTTCGCTTGCATCTTTTAATATAAACTACCATGAAATAGACTTAATTAATGATGACTTTAACTATGATGCAATTGAATCATTTCTAAAGAACACAAAAGTTAAAGTAATTGAAATACAAAGAAGTAAAGGATATTCAACTAGAAAATCTTTAAGTATAGAAAAGTTAGAAAAAGTTATTAAATTAATTAAAAGTATTGATAATGATATAATAGTTATGGTTGATAAGTGTTAGTGTGAATTTGTTGAACGAAAAACTCCAATTGAAGTTGGAGCTGATATTGCTGTTGGTTCTTTAATCAAAAATTTAGGTGGAGGAATTGCACCAAATGGAGCTTATGTAGTTGGTAGAAGTGATTTAATTAAGTTGGTAGGTGAAAGACTTACACTTCCTGGAGAAGGGGTAGAAGTTGGACCAACTCTTGGTATAAATAAACAAATTTTAGAAGGTTTATTTTTTGCTCCAAGTGTTGTTGCTTCCTCTTTAAAAACAGCAGTTTTAACAAGCAAAGTAATGGAGAGTCTTGGATATGATGTTGAACCGAAATATAATGATGATAGATGTGATATAGTTCAAAATATTATATTTAGAGATAGAAAAAAATTAATAAAATATGTTCAAGGTGTTCAATATGGTTCTCCAATAGATGCAAATGTAACAGCAATTCCTTGGGATATGCCAGGTTATGATGACCAAGTTATAATGGCTTCAGGTTCATTTACACAAGGTTCAAGTATTGAGTTTTCATGTGATGCACCTATTAGAGAACCATATATTGCATATCAACAAGGTGGATTAACTTATGAGTATGGTAAACTTGGACTTATAAGTGCAATAGAAAATCTAGAGAAGTAGAGCAAAGTTTTGCTTCTTTTTTATGATAAAATTAATTTCATTGAACTTTTTTGCCATTTTGGGCAGTTTTGTTCAATGAAAATATAAAACAAAATTAATTTTAGTATTTTTAATTTTACACAAGTTTACAATTTTTCAACAGAAAAATTTGACAATCGGGGGGGGTATGATATACTAAAAATGTAAAAAAATAAAGGAGTTGTGAACAATGAAAAAGAAAGCAAGTATAGTAGTAGCTATACTATTATTAGCAATAGGATTTGCTGCCGTATCAACAACATTGATAATAAACGGAAGTGCAAAAGTAAGTGA
>CAKONX010000041.1 GCA_934098345.1 uncultured Bacilli bacterium | reverse complement strand
GATTTTAAAATATCTATAATTTCATCTTCATTCATGCCAAATTGATTTCCGCTTGTATATCTAGGCATTATCATTATCTTTCTTTTATACTTACTTGATAATTCTTTTAGCATATTAAATTGATTTACAGATTCAATTGTATATCTTAATATATCATCATTATTTTTAACGATATTATCAAATTCTTCATAGTTTTTATTTACACCAGATAAAACCATTTTATGGTGGTCGACGCCTAAATCCTCACATAAATGATATTCTCCTTCAGAACATATTTCTAATCTTGAAACATATTCACTTATTTCTTTTACAACAAAGGAATTAGCTTTAACAGCATAGCAAATATCCATATTAGGTAAATGATTTTTTAAATATTCGCATCTTTCCTTTAAATTATCAATATTAAAAATAAAAAGAGGTGTTTTATATTCAGAAGCTATTTTTTTATAATTCATAAATTATCCCTCAATACTTTCTAATAAAATTTTTCTATCGACTTTTCCGTTTTTATTTAAAACAAAGTCATCTACTTTTTTTAAAATAGAAGGTACCATATAACCTGGAATAGAATCTTTAATTTTATTCACTATTTCATTCGGCTCAATTTCACCTACATAAAAGCATATAATTTTATTTTTCTTTTCAGAAAATATTGTAACTGCTCTTTTAATCTCATTTAATTTAGATATTTCACGATCAATTTCTTCAAGTTCAATTCTATGTCCCATATATTTTATTTGAAAGTCTTTTCTACCATTAAATACAAAATTATTATCATCATCTATATATCCAAGATCTCCTGTACGATAAATCATCTCTATATAACTCTTATTAAGCGGATTTTGAACAAAATGAGCGTCCGTTTGAGTTTTATTATTAAAGTATCCTAAAGCAAGGCATCTTCCACTTACGCATATTTCGCCACTTTTATTTTTTTCAGTTATAAGTTCATCATTTTCATCAAGCAAAAATACTCTTTCATTTTTAAAAGCTTTACCTATAGGAATAATTTCATAATCATGGTCATTATCAATTATGTAATATGTACAATTACAAGTAATTTCTGTTGGCCCATAAACATTAACAAATGTTGCATTATGCAAATGACTTATCCATTGTTTTAAATGTTTAAGAGGCATAACTTCACCACTAAAAATAACTTTATTAACAGTTTCTGGAGTTTTATAATCAAGGCCATGAAAAGTTGTTATTAAACACAATGCTGATACTGCCCATATAAGAGTTGTTGCGTTGTTATCACATAAATAATCAAGTAGTCTTACTGGCGATGAAAAATAACTCCTTGGTACAATTAATAATGTTGCTCCTTTAAAAAATGATGAATATATATCTTTTACAGAAACATCAAAGTCAAAAGGTGCTTGATTAGCTATAATATCATTTTCAGTAATATTAAAAGTACTGGTAAACTCTTCTATAAAATCAATTATTGAAGAAGAACCTATAACAACTCCCTTAGGTACACCAGTTGATCCACTTGTAAAGTTTATATATACAGGGTCTATATCACATTTTCGTTTTCTTATTTCCTCAAGACTATCAAAGTCAATTGAACCTTTCATTAAAGAAGATATATCAACAATATTTTTATCTTTAAAAATATTTTTAATTTCTTCAATATGTCCAGAATCACTTATAATAATATCAGTTTCTAATGTATTTATAATTTGCTCAATTCTATTGTCAGGAAATTCTGTATTTATTAAACTATAAAAATTACCACTATAAAGAATACCAAAGAAAGCTTCTAAAGTATTAATACCTTTATCCATATAAACAGCTATAGGTTTATTAAACTTATTATATTTAAGTAAATTGGTTGCAATTATCTTCACATTCCTTTGCATATCTTCATAAGTAATGGCTTCATTTTCCATAATAACTGCTTTTTTATTTTTAAAATTATTAAATGCATTTTCTAAATAATCTATAATCATATTACACCTCACCTTTAAATTATATCATAAAAAAAGAATATAGTTTATTATATTCCTTATTTTTCACCTTCAGTTAACATAGTAGTTATAAATATACCATATCCTGATTTCACATTCTCAACAACAACGTGAGTAACTGCCCCATATATTTTACCATCTTGAAGTATAGGCGAACCACTCATTCCTTGTATTACTCCACCAGTTTTACTTAAAAGTTCTTCATCAGTTATTTCAAAATAAATGTTCTTTATTTCACTTTTTTTATCAATTTTAGTAATATTTATTTCATATTCTTTAACTTCATTATTATCAAGGACTGTTCTTATAACTGCTTTTCCAATTTTCATATCCTTTGGATTTCCTACTTCAACTAAGCTTTTATTATATTCTTTATTATAAGTACCATAAATTCCTTTATTTGTATTTTTTAATATATCACCATATTTATTTTTTTTATTAAGCCTTGCATTTTTAGTTCCAGGATGTCCGTCATAACTTCTATCAACACTTGTAACATTACTTTCGAATATTGTTCCTTCATCAATTTCTACTACATTTTTAGAATTTGATTCAATTATTTCATGACCTAAAGCTCCATATATCTTACTTTCCGGATCAACATAAGTAAGCGTACCTATTCCACTTATTGAATCTTTTACAAAAAGACCTGTTTTATAAGCTTTTTCTGTTTTTAAAAGTGTATATTCTATATCTATATTTTTATTATTTCTTCTTAAAGTTAAGTTTACTTTACCATCATTTTGGTATTTATTAATTAAACTTATAAGTGAATCCACATCTCTTACCTTAACTCCATTAACAGCAGTTATATAGTCACCAACTTGAATGTTTTTCTGTTTTTCTACATTTTCATAGAAACCAACTACTAATACGCCTTTACTAGAAATTTCAATTCCAATATTTTCCCCACTTGCATAAATATAATTAGAATAAGCAAAAACATTAAAAGGAAGAATACTTATCAATGAAATAAAAATAATTCCTAATTTTTTCATACTACCACCTATGTATATTTTAGGTAAATATTAAAATTTTATACTATATAAAAAGCACATAGACTTCTATGTACCTTATTCATCAATTAATTTTTTTAAACCAGTAATAAAGTTATCTGTATTGCTTACATATTTTTTTACTTTAAATTTTTTCATTTCTTTCATTAAATCATCTAAGTTATTTTCTTCATTAAGTTCTAAAATATATCCTTCATTTTTAAATAAAGTGACTATTTCTTTTTGATGATCATTTATATGTTCTTGATATTTTTCTAATCTAGCACAAGCTATAACTTTTTTACCTTTTTTAAGTGGAGTTAAAATTGAACCTGTTCCTCCATGAGTAATAATAACATCAGCTTCATCTATTAATTTATTCATTTCATCATAATCAATAAATTTAAATATATCCATCTTTTTGCTTTCATAATCGCTTGACCCACCAGCTTGAACAACAATTTTATCATTTATATATGACGTTTCTATATAATCTAAAAGTCGATAAAACTTTTGATCTTGAGTTCCAAGTGTAACTAAAATCATTAATAAATACCTCCCATATATATAGCTTTAGGATAATATTCTTTCATACTTTCCCATTGAACAATAAAATGAGTTGCAATTGGATACACTAGTTTACCTGATAAAGTTTTTCCTTTTTGTTTAGCAAAAGATTCAATATAAATTACCCTTTTTCTAAAAATAAATCCTAAATAACATAAAGGGACGCATGTATTTGCTCCAGTAGTCACTATAACATTAGGTCTAAATTTAAAAAATAGAAATACTGAATGAAAAGCATTTAATACATTTATAAAAAAATACTTAATAAAATTCTTTTTATTACAATATTTAAAAAACACTACATTGTATTTATCTTTTAAATTTTCTGTTACTTCTGATTTTTCAGTTACAAGTAAATAATTATAGTCATTAAATATACTTTTTAGTTCAAGTAATTGAGTTAAATGGCCACCTATACTAGAAACAAATAAAACTTTTTTCTTTTTCATATTATCAATCCTTAAAGTAATTATATCAAAAAAAGTAGATGAATTCATCTACTTTTAAAATACTCTAGTTATTTTCCAAATTGATTTGATTTTTCATTATTTGCAGTTTCTTCAAATATAGCGGCAATTTGTTCATTTGCTAACCTGTATGTTTCTTTTGTTTTTTCATTATTAATAATATTTTTAGCAACGCTTAAAGCATGCATTCTAACTGCATATGCTATATAATCAATTTCATCCTTTGATAAGCCTAAAGTATATTGTAAGTTTGGATCAGATAAAATTTTTAATTCATTAGCTATCATACGTTCAGCAGCAGAATCTCTTTCAGAACCATTTTCTTGATACATAAATTCTCTCCTTTTTTCTAAATATTGTACTATTATCTATTTTTCAAGTCAAACTTTTTAGTTTTATGGAAAAAAGTTTTAAAATATTGTAAAATAGTTTTTAAACTTCTTTTTAAAGTTCTAAGATATGGGAATTTAATATGATTATCTTTTAAAATTCTACTCGCATCTTTAAAGTTATTAATATATCCTTTTAAACCATTACTCATACCACCAATACGCATAAGTACCATATATTCATTTAAATACGTAAAGTTCAAATCAGAATTAGTAAGTCTAACTATCATATCATAATCACTTGAAACTTTATATTTCAAATTATAAAAACCTATTTTATCAAACACACTTCTCTTAATATACATAGTTGGGTGTGCTGGACACCAGTCATTTCTTTTTCTTTTTCCACTTATATAATCTCTTATTGGAACTGTTAAAGATGAATCGCAGTAAACAACATTACCATATAAAACATCTGTTGTATCACTAAAAGCATCATTTATATGTGAAAAAACATGATTACCAAATAAAACATCATCTGAGTTAATTATACCAACTATATCACCAGTTGATGCCTTTATGCCTTTATTTAAAGCATCATACATTCCATTATCTTTTTCACTTATAATATGCATCTTACCTTTAAATTTGCTTTCATAAGATTTAACAATATCTAAAGTACCATCTGTACTTAATCCATCAACAATTATATATTCAAACCCATCATAATCTTGATTTAAAACTGATTTAATTGTATCTTCAATCGTTTTTGAAGAATTATAACAAGTTGTAATAATACTAATCTTTTTCTTCATCTTTTTTTACCTCTTTAAATATAGCTAAATGTTTACTAACCATATTTTCAATTGTATATTTTGAACTTATCTCTAAATTATTAAGACCTTCTTTATAAAGATCTAATGCACTTTTAGAAGAATATTCATTAATTTTTTTATTTAAAGCTTTTATATTCTCACATGGATATAATTGATTTCTTTTAAATACTTCACGAGCTGATGCTGTTTCTAGTGTAGAAATAACTGGAAGCCCAGTACTCATTGCTTCATTTACTACAAGCCCCCATATATCTTCTCTAGATGGAAAAAAGAAAACATCACTCATTTTATAATATTCAAATACTTTTTCTTTATCGCAAAAATCAATAAAATGAACATTCTTAATATTGTGTTTTTTTAAAAATTCTAAATAATTCTCTTTTTCTTCTCCTCCACCAATTATAATAAATCCATTCTTTTCATTATTACTTATTAAAAGAGAATTTAAAAATAAGTCATAGCCTTTTCTTTCAATAAAAGAACCAACACTTACAAATAATCTTTTATAATTATAACCAGCTTCTTTTCTAAGTTTTAATTTTTCTTCCATTTTTATTGGAAGTAATAAAACATCACTTTTCTCTATTGAAGAAAAAGGATAAACATAAATAGAACTCTTCTTTGCTCCATAATGTTCAAGATATTCATTTGTACATTTACCAGTACTCAAATAATAATCTGCTGTAGAAATAAATTTAGCTTTTATAAACTTTGATAAAAAAGACTCTTTTTTAGGAACAATTCCTCCATCTGCATTAAGAAAAAACTTAATATGTTTATGTCTAAGCAAAATATTTAATATAGCCCCATTTATATTGGCATAAGTTCCGATTATAACAATATCATAATTGTCTTTTAATATTTTATTTAATCTAAATGGAGAAATACCTTTTAGATTTATATAATTAAAATCAAATTCATTTTTTTCAAACCATTCTTTGTTTCGGTATTTTTCATTTCTATCTCCATTAAATATAACAGTTAAATCAACACTTTTGCTTAAAATATTAAAAAATTTAACACGATATGGTGCAGGTATATTCGTATAATAAAGCACCTTCATACTACCAACTACTTTCTATACTCATCTAACATTTTTTTAGTAAATAATTTATCACTATAGATGGACGTATCAAAATCTTGATATTCATCCATTGTTTCTAAAAGTTTAATTATATTTTTTACATTATTATTTTTTGTTGTTTTTTTAACAATATACATATTTGGATTTATTGCTTGTTCAACACATCCCCCAGTGTCATAAGCAATTACTCTAGTACCACTTGCTAACGCTTCAATATTAACTGTTGGATAATTGTCTTCATATGTTGGATTTATTAAAGCAAAAGATACACTATATAGACTTGCAAGATCATCTTGATTTTCTGTTCTTCTAATTCCAATAATATTTTTATATTGTTTTAGTTTACTTATTTGTTTATTGTTTAGTCCAACTAATACAATTACATAATCATCGTTAACTAATTTACTCAACATCAAAAAGTCGTCAAGCCCCTTACGTTTTTCCCAAATACTTGCAACACCTAATAAAACCTTTTTATCTTTTGGAATATTATATTTATCAAAAATAGAATCAGTTAATCTAGGATAAAAAATATTTAAATCTATACCATTGTTGATAGTTTTAACTGGATATTTTTTTAAATACGAAGATAACACAATATTTTCAAGCCAAACAGATGGCGTAATAATGGTTAAATCCTTTACTCCACTAAATAGATTCTTTTTTTCTTGATAATTTTTTCTAGATCTATCAAATAAGAGAGATGTTGGATACATTTTTTTATTTGGACAATCATGACATTCAGTTTTCCACTTTTCACAAGAAACATTGGAAAAATAAGCACAATGTCCTGTCATAGGTAAGCAATCATGAAGCGTCCAAAATACACGACCTTGATACTCATTTTTTAAATAATCAAATAAAACTTTATAATTTATATAATAACCATGAATATTATGTAAATGTATTATATCAGGATTAAGCTTTTTTAATTCGCGTACAATCTTTTTAGTTTTAAAATATGATCCATGACCATGTAAATCAAAAACAGTAGTTAAAAATACGTGATACCAAAACGAGAAAAAACCGCCTATTTTTTTACAAGGAATATTTGCATACCCTTTTCTTCTTCCAAATATACAAAAAGCTTCTTCACCACTTTCAATTAAAGATGATGAAATACTCCCAACAATTTTACCAGTAGATCCATTACAAACTGTATTAATACTTACTACTTTCATACACTTTCCTCATTTCTCCTTTTTATTAAAGTATAAAAATACAGTATTAAATATAAAATTAAGAGAATAAACATAAAAATCACATAAGAATACACCGATCCACTTAATTTATAATTTGAAATTAAGAAATAACAAATAAGTGTTGATACTATGGACATAACTACATATATTAAAGTTTGCATTTTATGAACATTTAATAAAATAAGTACTTGAGAATATACATTAGCAAGAGTATAAAATGTTGCTCCTACTAATACAAGCAATAATAAATTTTTATAATCACCTAAGTCCATTCCATATAAAACATTTAAAACTGGAATTCCTAACACATAAGCAGCAATTATAGCTGCAACACCTACTCCAACAAGTATAATCATCATTTTACTAACAAGCTTATTAAACTCTTTATATTTTTTACTTTTAAGTAAATCATTCAAACTAGTTATAATTGGAACAACGATATAAGCCGAGCATAATCCAATCACTGTTGATGGCATAAATATAATACCAAAAATATTTTGAGCTTCCTCTGTATCAAAATAATCAAGCATATATTTACATATATTTGCAACATACATAGCTAAAAACGAATAAATAAATATTGGTAAAGTTTCTTTTAATATTAATAAAATGTTATTAAAACTAACTTTACCACTTAGATACTCTTTTACATTTTTATAATCATAAAAATAAAAAAATGCTAAATTAAGAATTATTAAACTAACTAAAGCTAGTGTTATACTTTTAGTAAAATAGTCTACTAATGTAAATCCAATTAATCCAATTAATCCTTTTAAAGAAAGTGATATACCTGATTTATAAAGATATCCTTTATATTGTAACACTCCATAAACGGCATCACTTATAGCTTCTATCATTCTAAATAAACATATAAGCATGATTACACTTAATTTAAATAAATTATATCCATTTATAATTGAAAATAAGAAAACAATAATTACAGTTAATATACTACTTAATACTCTATAAAGAATAAAATCTTTTGAACTAAATTTATCACTTTTACTTATTTGATATACTCGATTATAAAAAGTAGCAAGTATAAAAAATAAACAAATAAGTGAATATGCATACGTAAATACACCTGCTTCACTTTTTAAATTAATATGATTAATTACAATCATAAAAAAAAGAGAATTAAATGAATTAATCGATGTTCCAATTAAATTCCAAATAAAATCACGTTTTTTACATTTCATTTTTTTCACCCTTAATTAAAGAGACCTCTTGAATAAGCATTGTTATTTGTTTTTTTTGATGAAATATTATCATAGTAAGTATTAATGTTATACCTAAAAGTAAAGTAAGCATTATTCCCACAACTAAATTAGACATGGTAATAAATCCAAACACTTTAGCAAAAAATTCTAAAATATATGGAAAAACGGCAATTAAAAATAGAACGAATATTGCAATAAACCAAACAAGTGAGTATTTAATTGGTAATTTATTTTTTCTTAAAAGTCCAAGAATTATTACAAACCAAACTAAAGAAAATATTAAAAGCGCGATTCTTAATTTAAGACTCATTATTTTTCCCTCTTTCTTAAAAGAATTGATAAGGTAACATTTATCATATAATAAACGTTTTTCCATGATCCTATAGATGATTTCCCAGCAATTCTTTCATTCATGCTTACAGGGACCTCTTTTATCTTCATATCTTTTAAAAGAACGTCTACACTAGATATGGGTTCTGGATATTCAAGTGGATAATGAACTGCAAATCTATCTAATACTTTTTTATTTACTGCTCTAAATCCACTCGTTGTATCATAAATTTTTTTGCCAGTACGAATGCGGATACAAAAAGATATTACCTTTATTCCTAATCTTCTCATTCCTGAAGATTTAAAATCGCTAGAAGATGAATCAATAAACCTTGATCCAATTGTCATATCAGCTTCTTCATCTAATATTGGTTTTATAAGATCTTCAACATAATTAATGTCATGTTGTCCATCTCCATCAAATTGTATTGCAATATCATAGTTATTTTCTATTGCATATTTGTAGCCGGTTTGAACAGCTCCACCTATCCCCAAATTTTGAATTAATTTAACATGATTTATATTGTTTTCAAGTAAAATATTTTCAGTATTATCTTTACTTCCATCATTAATAAATACTACATCTAATTTATTGTTAGCTTTTTTATTATAAGAAACAATATTATTATATACTCTTAAGATATTTGCTTCTTCATTATAAGCAGGTATAATGAGTAATATTTTAGGATTTTTCATATAACGTATCCCCACAATCTATAACTATTATACCAAATTATCCTATAAATGAAACAAATATAGTTAATATTATACATATATTTATTAATACACAAATGGTATTTATTAAAGGGTAATTTTTAATTTCTATTTTGTTTTTATTCATAAATATTGGAGCAAGCCACATTATTGGTATAAAGTATCTACCTTGGACTCCATTTATAAACATTGTTCTATTCTTTTGAGCAGCTGCATATAAAGCATACATAATAAGCATAAATATAAGTGTTCCAATTAAACCAGAGTAAACTTTTTCAAACTTTTCAAGTTTAATATTTGAACTTTCTGAAAGATAAGAAAATATAAATATAAATATGTATATTATTGGAAGTATTCCAGCTGGATTAACTTGTCTTTGATAGAAATAATCTCCAGCAAATATATTTTGAATATATGAAAGTCCTTC
>CAKONX010000040.1 GCA_934098345.1 uncultured Bacilli bacterium | reverse complement strand
AATTGTAATACTAAACCCTCAATAAATAATCAAGGTTATGGTAATACATTCTTCATCATTCTTGTATTATTTATTCTGCTTGCAATTATTGTTAGTTCAATATATGCATATTAAGAGGATTTTCCTCTTTTTTTTGTAAACAAAATGCCTAAAAAGTGTTGTTTTTACTAGACAATATGTAATATTTGTTATAATAAATATAGAATACTTAATTGTTTTTGTTCAAAAATTTGCATTTTTTCTCTTTTTATGTTAGTATAGTTGTCAATTCAAGACGTAGGGGACATAAAAAAGGGGTAAGGTTATGAACGAAGGAAGTATTGCAGTAACAGAAAGTATTACTGTTGCTAATTCAATTTATTTATTTGTAAAACGAGTATTTGATTTAATTATTAGTGCTTTTTTACTAATAGTTTTATCGCCATTATTTTTAGTAATAATTTTAGCTATAAAACTTGATTCTAAAGGTAAAGCTATATATACTCAAACACGTATAGGTCAAAATGGTAAAACTTTTAAACTTTATAAATTTAGATCAATGATTGTTGATGCTGATAAAGTTTTATTTGAACTTTTGGAGAAAAATCCAGAAATGAAAAAGGAATATGATATTCATAAGAAATTAAAAAATGATCCACGTGTTACAAAAGTAGGTAAAATTATTAGAAAATTATCTATGGATGAATTACCACAACTTCTTAATGTCTTTAATGGTGAAATGTCTTTAATCGGTAATAGACCATATTTAGAAAGAGAAATTAAAGATATGGGTAAATATTACGATGAAATAGTTAAAACTAAACCAGGTATAACAGGATATTGGCAAGTTAATGGTAGAAGTAAAACAACATTTAGATCAAGATGCAAAATGGAAGCAGATTATTCTAAACGTGCAAGTTTAAAATTGGATATGCAAATTTTCTTAAAAACATTTAAAGTATTAATTAAAGGTTTATAAGAAAATATAAAATACCAAGTAAACTATATACAAAGGTGTTTTGTATATAGTTTTTTTATAGTAGAGGTGAAATTCATGAAAATAGATATTATTTGCCCACTTTATAATGCAAGTAGATATATAATTGATTTAAATGATTCTTTCTTAATGCAAGAAAAAGTTGTATTAAATAAAGTAAGATATGTTTTGACTGAGTCAAATGATAATACTAAAGAAATAATGGATAATGCAAATATTCAATATACATTGATTAAAAAAAGTGAATTTTCACATAGTTTAGTTAGAGAAAAAGAAGCAATGGAAAGTGATGCAGATATAGTTGTATTTGTAACTCAAGATGTTGTTATTACTGATAAATTGTGGCTTTATAATTTAACAAAAGATATTAATGATGAAGTTGTAGCTACTTATTCAAGACAAATATCAAAATATAATAATATTGAAAAGTATACTAGAGAATTTAATTATCCAAATAAATCGAGAATTGTTTCGAAAAATGATATTAATGAATTAGGTTTGAAAACATTCTTTTTCTCTGATGCAGCTTCTGCTATAAAGAGAAGTATTTTTGTTGAGTTAAATGGATATGATAATAAAAATTTACCTATCAGTGAAGATATGTATATAGCTTATAAAATAATAATGAATGGCTACAAAATAAAGTATTGTGCTGATTCTATAGTTAACCATTCTCATAAATTTAAGTTAAAAGAAATATATGATAGATATAAATTAACTGGTAAATTTTTTAAAGAAAATTCTTATTTAGATAAATTTGGAACTACTGGAAGTGGAGCAAAACTTGCCAAATATGTTTTAAAACGTATTATAACTGATTTTAAATGGCATTTGATTTTTAGATATCCATTTGATATGGGAGCAAGACTTTTAGGAATGAAAGCAGGGAAGAAATAATGGAACAAGATTTAATAAGTATAATAGTACCTGTTTACAATGTTCAAGAATATTTAAAAAATTGTATTAATTCAATTTTAAATCAATCTTATAAAAATATAGAAATCATTTTAGTAGATGATGGTTCAACAGATGAGAGTAGTTCAATATGTGATTTATATGTAAAAAAAGATAATCGAATTAAAGTAATTCATAAAGAAAATGGTGGCCTTTCTGACGCTAGAAACATGGGTATTAAAAGTGCCAGAGGAAAATATATTACTTTTGTTGATAGTGATGATTATTTAGATGAAAACTATGTTAAAGTATTATATATTTTAATTACGGAAAATAATTCAGATATTGCGTGTTCTAGGATGAAAAAAACTGATTCCTTGAACGATAAAATAATAAATAAAAATGAAAAAATAAATATCTATAACTCAATTGACGCAATTAAAGAAATACTTTATCAGAGAAATATTGATAATTCAGCACCAAGTAAACTTTTTAAGAAAGATCTTTTTGAAAATATTCTTTTTCCAGTTGGCTATGCTTTTGAAGATTTGGATACAATGTATAAATTATTTTTACAAGCAAACAAGATAGTATCTACTACTAATAATTATTATTTATATTATCAAAGGCAAGGTAGCATTCTTCATACTGTTAAAGATAAAACGATAAATGACCTTTTAACAATAATTGATAATATGAATAAAAATTTAATAAGCTATGGTGAGTTAAAAGCTCCGTTAATGGCAAGAACTTTAAATGCAAATTTTTATATTTATAATCGTTCAACTAATAAAGATATAAAAGAAAACAGTAAAAAGTATATTATTGAGAATAGAAAAAACGTTTTGAAAGATAGTAATATAAGTAAAAAAACAAAATATGGAATAATTATTAGTTTAGTAAGTTTTAAACTAGTAAATTTATTAGATAAAATGAGGTGAAGTAATGAATAAAATTAAATTAAGGATTAAACAATTATTGATAATTTTAAAATATTTATTTATAAAAATTCTTAATGTTTTTACTTCAAACAAAAAATATAATGACATATGGTTAATAGCTGAAAGAGGCGATGAAGCTAGAGATAATGGATACGCTTTTTATAAATATATGAAAGAAAATCATCCCGAAAAAAATTTTTATTATATTATAAAGAAAGATTCACCTGACATTAATAAAATTGATCCAGCTAGAAGAATTTACTATCAATCAGCTAAACATTTAAAATATTATATGGATGCAAAATATTTACTTAGCACTCATATTTTAGGATTTTCTCCTGAATTTAGAAGTTTTGGAAAATTAGTTAGGAGATTTAAAATATTTGATTGTAAAGGTAAAAAAATATTTCTTCAACATGGTATTATTCAATGCTATATAGAATATTTAACAAGTTCGTCTATTGATTTGGATTTGTTTATATGTGGTGCAAAAAAAGAGTATGATTTCATTCTTAAAAATTTTGGCTTTGATGAAAGTGTTGTTAAATTTACTGGACTTGCTAGATATGATTTCTTGAAAAATTCACAAAAGAAAAATGAAAAAGAAATTTTATTTATGCCAACTTGGAGAAAGGAGTTATTTTATTTATCTGACTCCGATTTTATTAAATCTGATTATTATAAAAATATAATTAATATTCTAAATAATGAAAAATTTCAAGAAAAACTTAAGGACAATAATATTAAATTAATCTTTTATCCACATTATGAAATACAAAAGCGAATTAGTCTTTTTAACATTAAAAATGAAAATATTACTATTGCATCTTCTAAAGAATATGATGTTTCTGAATTATTAAAAAGTGTTGATATGTTAATAACGGATTATTCAAGTGTATTTTTTGATGTTGCTTATCAATATAAACCAATATGTTATTTTCAATATGATTATGAACATTTCAGAAAGAGCCAATATGGTGAGGGATATTTTGATTTCAAAACTTTAGGATTTGGTGATGTTTCTACAAATGTAAGTGATTTAGTTGATAATATAATAAGGGTAATAGATAGAAATTTTGTAATGGAAGATAATTATAAAAAAAGGGTTAATAATTTTTTTGTTTATAATGATACACATAATTGTGATAGAATATATAATGAAATAATAAAAAAATAGGTGGTGATGAATATGAAGATAATGATAAATAAAAAAAACATAATGCTAACTTTGTTTTATATTTTAATGTTATTTTCATATTTTCAATTTGATAGTTTAAATTATTTATATACATCTTTATTACCAATATATAAAATGTTTCATTATATCAGCTTTTTTATAATTGTATTGTTATTTTTAAAAAATAAAACTATGTCTAAAATAATAATTTATGTATTAATTTATTTGTTTATTCTTTTTATATCATCAATAATAAATGGCCAACAATTTTCGCAGATATTAAATTATATGATGATGGTAATGAGTTTTTGCTTAATAACTGATTATGGAATAAAAAATAATACAAAAGAATATTTATATGCTATTTCAATTTTTTTGAATTTTATGGTTATTATTAATTTTATAACAATTTTGTTATATCCAAATGGAATGTATATTAATTCAACTTTATATAAACAAAATTGGATATTTGGTTATAAAAATGCTCATATTTTGTATTTATTACCATGTGTTGCAGTTAATGCAATTAGATCATTAAAGTATAAAGGACATTTGGATTATAAATTTTATTTAATATTCTTTATTAGTTTTTTATCAATTGTAATTGTAAATAGCAGTACGGGAATAGTTGGATTATCAATTATCTTGATTTATTTAGTATTTAAGAAATTGCTTGATAAAGTTAATTTAGTAAATAGTTATTCAAGTATGGGTTTATATTTATTAAGCTTTATTTCTATTATGATATTAAAAATTCAAAATTTATTTAAATTTTTAATTGTTGACATATTAAAAAAAGATTTAACATTTACCGGTAGAACTTATATTTGGGATAGTGTTTTAAAAAGTATAAAAAGTCATGCTTTACTTGGATATGGTAATGTAACTTTTCAATATAACAAGTATATATTTACAACGCATAATACGATTTTAGATATTTTGTATAAGACTGGTATAGCTGGTTTTACTTTATATTTTTTTATAATATTTGAAACTTGTAAAGCTTTATATGCTTGTAAACAAAACAAAATTTCCAAATTTTTATCGATCATTTTATTGTCTTATTTTGTAATAATGTTAACTGAGGCATACACGATAAACTATTATTTCTTTATTTTAGTTATTTGTTGTAATATAAAATATTTAAGGAGAAGTGAAGATGATGAATGATTTAATAAGTATTGTTATACCAATTTATAATGCTTCAAAATATCTGGAAAAATGTATTAATTCAGTTATAAATCAGACATATAAAAATTTAGAAATAATTTTGGTAAATGATGGCTCAATCGATAATTCTTTAGATATCTGTAATGGTTTTAAAGATAAAGATAATCGAATTAAAGTTATAAGTAAAAAAAATGAAGGGGTATCTAAGACAAGAAATATTGGAATAGATAAATGTAAGGGAAAGTATTTAATGTTTCTTGATAGTGATGACTATATTGATGAAATTTATGTAGAAAAGATGTATACATATTTGACTAAAAATAATTTATCGATGGTTACATCAAGTATGACATTAGTTGATGTAAATTATAATGTTTTAAAAGTTTCTTCATATAAAGATAAAAGTGATATATTACAAGTTAAAGATATCTATAAAGACATCGTTAATACATCTTATTTTTGCCCAATTTGGAAAAATATAATAAAAGTTTCTTTAATAAAAGATAATAGTATTTATTTTGATGATTCTTTAAAATTTGGAGAAGATTTATTATTTTCTTTTAAAATAATTCAATCATGTGAAAAGATAGGCTATTTAAGCTTTCCAGGTTATTTTTATGTTCAAAATAATGCGAGTATTACTCATAATAATTCTTTTGATATTGTAAAAAAATATGTTGAGGATAATAAGCATGTTTATAGTATTTTAAATGAATATATTAACGATGATGTTTTAATAACAAATAGATTGTTTTCTAAATATAATTTTGCACTTTTGAAATTGATTAAAAATTGTAAATATGGAGAATTTAAACATTATGCAACTTTATTATATAAAAATATGTTTAACAAAGATGACATTATAAAAGTTTGTGAAATAAATTATGAATCTAAATCAAACACTATATTAATGAATATCTTGGTAAAAAAACATTATTTCATTTATTATCTTGTTGCTAAAACATATTATTCAATTAAAAAGTAGGTGAAACATGAAAAGTGAAAGAAAGAAAAGTTCAATAAAAAATATGATAACTGCAGTTGGATCAAATATTATTACAATTATAGTTGGTTTAGTTGCTCAAGCAATATTTATTAAAATACTAGGTTCTGAATATTTAGGATTAAATGGACTTTTTTCTAATATTATATCAATGCTTGGTATAGTTGAATTAGGTATAGGTTCAGCAATAATTTATAATATGTATAAACCTATAGCTGAAAAAGATATTGAAAAAATAAAATCTTTAATGAAATTTTATAAGAAAAGTTATAATATCATAACTTTTATAATTGCTTGTATTGGAATATTAATAATACCTTTTATTAAATATATTGTTGATATAAAAAGTGTAACAGCAGATATTAATGTTTATATAGTTTATTTATTATTCTTATCTGAAACTATTTGTTCTTATATATTATCTTATAAAAGAAGTATTTTATATGCTGATCAAAAAGAATATATTACAAATACTACTCATATAGGATACACAATAGTAGTTAATACATTACAATTAATTTCTTTATATTTAACTCATAATTATTATTTATATTTAATTATAAAAATAATGATGCGTTTAATGGAAAATATAGTAATATCAGTTATTGTTACTAAGAAGTACGAATATCTTAATGATAAAAGTATCGAAAGTCTTGATAAACAAACTGAAAAAGATATATTTCAAAAAATTAAGGCTTTGTTTTTTCATAAAATTGGAACTTTTATTGTATCGGGGACAGATAATATTATAATATCAAAATATTTAGGCCTTGTTACTGTTGGACTTTATTCTAATTACTTTTTAATTATTAATGCAGTTCAAACCGTTTTAAATCATTTTGTTTCTGCTACTAAAGCAAGTGTAGGTAATTTGCTTGTAACAGAGTCTAAGAAAAAACAATTTGAAATATTTGATAAAATTCGTTTTATGAATTTTTGGTTATCATGTTTTTCATCAATTTGTATATTTGTAATAATGGATAGCTTCATAACTATATGGATAGGTTATAAATTTGTTTTACCAACTAAAGAATTATTAGTTTTGGTAATTAACTTCTTTATTGTTTCATCTCGTTCTACTTATGGTGCTTTTAAAGAAGCTGCAGGTATATTTTATGAGGATCGTTTTGTTCCTATAATTGAATCTTTATTAAATATAGTTTTGTCAATTATATTTGTTAAAAAGTTTGGACTTATGGGAGTATTCATGGGAACAGTTGCAAGTGGATTAGTATTATGGTGCTATAGTTATCCAAAATATGTTTATAAAAATCTATTTGGAAGAAGTTACTATGATTATATTAAAGAAACAATATATTATTTAATTGTTTTTGTACTTATTGCTGGTTTTAGTTATTCATTAGCTATATTAATAAGCTTTGAAAACATTTATTTACAATTTATAAGTAATGTATTAATTGCTTTAATAGTTCCAAATGTTATTATGTTACTTTTATTTTCAAAAGATGAAAACTTCAAATATTTTATAAATATGCTGAAAGGATTTAAAAAATGAAAGTAAATTATAATGATTTACCAAGTGTGAAAGCGTCCCTTAAACAATCAATTGATTCTCTTTATTATTTTGATGAACCTTTAATAAATAATACTTTTTTTAAAGATTCTATAATATTTAGAATAGCTTTATTTTTAGCAGATTCATATGAAGAAGTAATGAGTGAAGATGATGTTAAATTAAAAGTTGACTGTAGTATAAAAAATATGATTATGATTCATGAAAGGGATAATGATGATCATAATATTATATATTTAAAAGTCTGTAATAATGAGAATGTTGAAAGTGTAAAAAAAGAAATTGTTCAAGTTGTTAAAAAATATAATTTTTTATATGGAGTATGCTTTAATATCAATGATACATACAGAAATTCAAGATTTGAAATGTACTATGACAATTCATGGAATAATTTATATTAAAAGAAACAAAACGTTTCTTTTTTTTGTTGCATATATTAACCTATCAGGTTATAATATACAAAAGGAGAACACCTGATAATAACGTATACATCAAAATATAAAAGAGATTATAAAAAACTAGAAAATAAACATATGCATAAAGAATTGCAAACTTTAGAGAGAATTATTATGTATCTAAAGTTAGTAAATAACATGAGAGAGTTGCTTGATAATCCATATAGTAAGATTTTTCATATTGAAAAGAAAAGTGGAGATTTAAAAGAGTTTTATACTGCAAGAGTAAATCAAAAAATAAGGTTGTTTATTAAACCTGTGTCTAATGAAGATAATCTTGTTTTTATTGTTGAAGTAGAACTTTTTAAAATAGATTTAAAACATTATAATGATGGGTAGGTGAGAATATGGAAAGAAAAGTACAACAAGGATTTGGTACAATGTTAAAAGATTATTTAGACTATTACAAAATAAATCAAACTGATTTTGCTTTAAAACTAGGTGTTTCAAAAAAACATTTAAATGAGATATTAAATGATAAATCATATATGTCTTTAGAATTAATGATTGCAATATCTTTAATAACAGATATAGATGTTAACTTAATATTTTTCTGTGAAAACTCCAAAAAATTAGATTTATATTTACATGAAAGATTTAGCTCTGATAAAGAAATAAAAGAATATTTAAATAGTTTTTATATCAATGATCTTTATAAAAATAAATGGCTATTATTGAAAGATAAAAACTCACTTTTACAAAATGCATATGATTTATTACAATTTTTACATATAGATTCTTATGATAAAGTTTTACCATATATTAATAATAAAGTTTTATACAAAAAAAGAGATAATTCTAATTTAATAAAAACATATTTATGGATAAGAAGATGTGAAAATATTCTTGAAGAAAATATGGATATAGGCGAATATAATTCTTCTAAATTAAGTGAATTACTAGATGAAATAAACGTTATAAGAATTAAAACATTTAATGAAGAAGAACTTGTTAAATTATTTAGAAAATATGGAATATATTTAGTTATAGAAGATACTCTGTCAGGAACAAAAACTAGAGGATGTTCAATGGTTAAAAAAACAAATCCATGTATATTTATATCAAAAGTTTTTAAAGAAAAATCATCATTTTATTTTACTTTGTATCATGAAATTGGTCATATCAAAAGCGATTTTAATAAATTAAAAAATAAAATTGCTATAGATGATAAAGAAAATGAAGATAATCAGGATAAATTCGCATTAGAATGTATGATTAAAAATGTTGATTTTGAGCAAATGAAAAAGTTAAATAAACAAGAATTAGTTGATTTTTGTAAAGAAAAGAATATACCACTTTCATTTTATTATTCAAGACTTGCTTATTTAGGAATTATAACTTATAGCAATAAAGATTATTTGAATTCAAAAGAAAAGATATAGTATAAAATTTATGATTTAAAACATAATAATTCTAGGTGATAATATGTCTAGAATATTAATGGTTGTAGGTTCAAGAAGAGAAGGTAATTCAATTCACTTAGCTAATAATTTAAAAGCTATTTTTGATCGTAATAGAATTTCAAGTGATATTATAGTTCCAGGTAATCAAAAAATATATTTATGTACTGGTTGCATGGACTGTGATAAAAATGGTGTATGTGATTTTAATGATGATATGAAAGATAATATTGATAAAATCAATAATGCAGAAGTAATAATTTTTATTACTCCAACAAGATGGAATACGTTATCCGGAGACTTAAAAATATTTATTGATAGGTTAAATCCACTTTATAGTGAAAAGAAACTTAAAGATAAAAAAATGATTGTTTTAGTTGTTGGTTCTAAATCAAGAAATGAATATTCTACAGATGGTGCTTTAACTTCTTTAGGATCATTTATTGAAAGCGCAGAAGGCAAATTAATTTATAAAGCATTTTTTGATAATTGTTTAAATTATCCGGATATTTTAAACCATAGTGAAAAAATTGAAACTGTTGCTAATGATATAATAAATGCGATAAATTAAAAATATATAGAAACTTAATTTAAAATATGATAATATATATTTAGCAAGGAAACTTGCATACAATAAAAAAGGGAACATTCAGTTTACACATGTTGAATGTTATCCTATTAAGTGGGAAGACACTCTA
>CAKONX010000039.1 GCA_934098345.1 uncultured Bacilli bacterium | reverse complement strand
TATTTTGTCTTCATAACTTAATTTTGACATATAAAAACCTCGTTTCTATTTTGTCCAAGAAACGGGGTTCATATCAAAATTGCCTGTTTTTTGTTTGTATTAAATTTTTTGTTCTAATTTTGTCGACATTTGTCGAATCTATTGATGGGCCTTTTTATTACCTTATAATAAACATTCGAGAAACAAGAAAAGATGCTTATCACATTCCAAAGAGAGGCTAATGTTCAGGCAGGTTTTGGTTAAGCAGTACAAAGAGGAGTTGTGAACAATGAAAAAGAAAGGAAGTATATTAGTAGCTATACTATTATTAGCAGTAGGATTTGCATCAATCTCAACAACATTAATAATAAACGGGTCTGCTAAGGTAAGCGAAAACAATGAAGATTTTAGTGTAATATTCACTAAAGCAACATTAGATGGGCAAGATGTTTATAATAACGTAATAGATGGTACAAAAAAAAAACAATAACATTTGAAACAAGTGAATTGAAGACTTTAAATCAAACTTCAGTATTAAATTATGAAATAACAAATAATTCAAGTAATTATGATGCAGAGGTTCTAGTTAATTGTAAAGTAAAAGAAAATACAACAGCAAAATACACAAGTATAAAAAATGAGCTTGAAGGAAATGTAACGAAAGTATTGGCAAAGGAAAGTGTTAATGGAACATTAACAGTAACAATAGAAAAATCCGCAACCGAAGAAGTAAGAGAAGAATATGTTTGTGTTTTAACATTTAATGCTGTAGAAAGAGATACATTAGGAGTAACAAAACCAACATTTGTAGCATGGGTGCCAACATATTATGCATTTGGAACACCAACAACAGCAAGTGCGACAGATTATACAACAATTGGTAAAAGTGTATTTGCAGCATTAGATACAAATAATACAAAAGGTGTATGTATAAATGATAATGGATTATTCTGTATAAAACCAAATGATAATGATAATTCAGTTTTAGCATTAAAGAATCATTTTGGAAAATCGATTTGTAGTGGCAGTGGTTTTGACTTCACCTGCCGCTCTGCTGCGTTCCGCTGCCATGCTTCTTCGGATGGCAACGTGCTCTGCGAAGATCGCTCGACTTATGATATCTGCTCTGTGTACTCTTCCGGACCTGTCAATTGCAGCTAGTCCTGCCTCCCTGGGTATCTAGACATCTAAAATCTATCTTTTGATTTATCAAAAAATATTTACATTTAAATGTCTTTTTTGTATAATACATTTAAGCAGATGAAGAAAAAGTAGTAATAAGTTTGCTTATTTAAAGAGAGTTTATGGATGGTGCAAATAAACAATAAGAGCTTATGAACTTGTTTTTGGATGTGTTAGGATTGACCCTTTAAAGTCTTATGAGTATTAATTAAGGTGGTACCACGATATAATCGTCCTTTGGTACCACCTTTTTTTGGAGGTTAAAATGGTTTTAGAATTTATGATAATTTTCTTTGTTATATTTGTAATAAATTATTTTATTAATTATATACTGAAGAATAAACATAATAACTTAATTGATAATCAAGCTTTAATGTTTATTACTAAAAAATATAAATTAAAATTAGATGAAAAGAAAACTATAGTTTTAACAAAAATAATAATAGTAATAAATTCTCTTATAATAAGTATTCCAATTGAACTTATTTTAAGACTTAACATTAAGTATTTATATTCAATTATAATAAGTTTTATATTATTTATATTCTTAATACTTATAAGCTATAATTTATTAGGTTATATATTAAAAAAGAAAGGTTGGTAATTATGGAATATAATTTTAAAAATATTGAAAAAAAATGGCAAAAATATTGGGAAGATAAACACACTTTTGAAGTTAAAAATGAAGGAGCTAATCCTTATTACATATTAGTAGAATTTCCTTATCCAAGTGGGGCTGGACTTCATGTTGGACATGTAAGAAGTTATACTGCTCAAGATGCAATGGCAAGAATGAAAAGAATGCAAGGATATAATGTTTTATATCCAATGGGATTTGATGCTTTTGGAGCTCCTACTGAAGAATACGCCATAAAGAATCATGTTCATCCTAAAGAAGCAACTAAAATTAATATAGATCATTTTAGAGAACAAATGAAAAGTTTAGGTATGTCATTTGACTGGAGTAGAGAATTCTCTACAACTGATCCAGAATATTATAAATGGACTCAATGGCAATTCTTACAATTTTATAAACATGGAATGGCTTATAAAGATACAATTCCAGTAAACTGGTGTCCTAAATGTAAAAGTGTTCTATCAAATGAAGATGCAGCTGGCGGAGTATGTGAAAGATGTGGAACAAGTGTAATTCAAAAAGAAAAAAGTCAATGGATGCTTAGAATGAGTGATTATGCTGAAGATCTTTTAACTGGACTTGAAGATACTCATTTTGCTGATAAAGTAAAACTTGGTCAAATAAATTGGATAGGTAAATCTACTGGTGTAGAAATGGATGTTAACATAGTAGGTGGAGGAAAATTCTCAATATTCACAACATGTATAGAAACCGTTTATGGTATTACTTTCTTTGTAATAGCACCAGATGGAAAACTTATTAAGGAATTACTTCCAAGAGTAGAAAATAAAGATGAAGTAATGGATTATATTCATGAAACTGAAAAGAAAAGTGCCATGGACAGAACTGAACTTAATAAAGGTAAAACTGGTTGCATCTTAAAAGGAATTAAAGCAATTAATCCAGTTAATGGCCGTGAAGTTCCGGTATTCTTAGGTGACTTTGTTCTAGGTTCTTATGGAACTGGTGCTGTTATGGCTGTTCCTAGTCATGACCAAAGAGACTTTGAATATGCAATTGCTCATAATCTTGAAATGATTCAAGTTATAGATGGAGCAGATGTAAGTAAGCATGCTTTTGAAAAACAAGATTATTTAGGCAAATGTTGTAAACTTATTAATTCTGAAGAATTTACTGGTTTAACTGTTGAAGATGCAAAAGAAGCAATAACTAAAAAATTAGAAAGTGAAGGCATTGCAAGAAAAGTAAACAACTATAAAATGCGTGATTGGATATTCTCAAGACAAAGATTCTGGGGAGAACCAATTCCAATGATTAATTGTCCAAAATGTGGATGGGTTCCAATGAATGAAAGTGATTTACCACTAGTACTTCCAGATGTTGCTGAATATGAACCTACAGATGACGGTGAATCACCACTTGCAAAAATCACTTCTTGGGTAAATACTAAATGTCCATGCTGCGGTGGAAATGCTACAAGAGAAACTGATACAATGCCTCAATGGGCTGGATCTAGTTGGTATTTCTTAAGATTTATGGATGCTCATAATACTCATGAATTTGCTTCAATGGATGCAATGAAATATTGGGGTAAAGTAAATTGGTATAATGGTGGAATGGAACATACTGCAAGACATTTACTTTATGCTAGATTCTGGGTTCAAATGCTTTATAATTTTGGGCTAGTTCCTAATAAAGAAATGATTGATGTTCGTGTTAGTCATGGTATGATTTTAGGTTCAGATAACCAAAAAATGAGTAAGAGTAAAGGTAATGTTATTAATCCAGATGATATAGTTAATGAATATGGAGCAGATACATTAAGAACATATGAATTATTTATGGGAGACTATCAAATGGATGCTCCATGGAGTACTGACTCACTTAAAGGATGTAAACGTTTTATTGACCGTGTAATTAAATTAGGTGAAAAACTTAGTGCTGGTGAAGGTTATAAAAATGAAACTTTAATAAATAAAACAATTGATAAAGTTTCAAATGATTTAATAACTTTAAAATATAATACAGCTGTATCATCATTAATGATTTTACTAAATGAACTTGATTCTTATGAAACAATAACTAAAGAAGAATATAGATTACTATTAACTTTATTAAATCCAATCGCGCCTCATATAACAGAAGAATTAAATGAATATTATAAACTTGGTAAAACTATATGTGAATCATCTTGGCCAGTAGCAGATAAATCTAAATTAGTAGAAGAAAATGTTACTATAGGTGTACAAGTAAATGGTAAAGTAAGAGGCACTATTACTGTTTCTAATGATGAGTCTGAAGAAAATATTAAAGAAAAAGCATTAAATGAAGATAACGTTAAAAAACATATTGAAGGTAAAGAAATTGTTAAAATAATAGTTATTAAAGGAAGAATAGTTAATATTGTTATAAAAGGTTAAATATAAAATATCTAGAATTAATTTTCTAGGTATTTTTAATTTTAGTTATGAATCTACTTGGAATATTTAAGTATAAAACAAAATAAAAAACGTATAATTTAATGGGTGTTTATATGCGTATAAGTGATTTACAAACAAAAGATGTTGTTAATAAAAATGATGGACGAAATATCGGTAGAATTATAGATATGGACATCTTAGAAAATGGTACAATAAATTACTTTGTTGTTGAACCTAAAAAAATAATAAAAAAACTTAATATATATAATAATGAAACAAGTATAAAAATATCTCAAATTGTTAAAATAGGAGAGGATGTAATACTTGTAGATTTATGATTTATAAGATATAATTTTAGTAGGTGACTTTTCATGAATAAAAGAATAGTTATTATTTCAATTTTAATTTTAATAGTTGATCAAATTACTAAATTATTAATGCAAATGTCTTCAGGAACTATTCATTTAATTAATAATTTTTTATATTTTGCTTTTTATAAAAACACTGGCGCATCGTGGTCAATTTTAGAAGGTAAAGTAACATTTTTAATTATAGTTTCTATAATTATGCTTGTGCTTGTATATAGTTTAATGTTTTCTTATGCTTCTAATAAATTTAATGATACGGCATTTGGTCTTTTATTTGGTGGAATATTAGGTAACTTATGTGATAGAATATTTTATGGCTATGTCAGAGATTTTATTGGTTTAAATATTTTTGGATATAATTTTCCAATATTTAATATAGCTGATATGTCTATAGTTATAGGAGTCATACTAATCGTTATAGCAACGTTCAAAGGGGATGTAAAAAATGGAATTAATCGTCGAAGAGGAAAACTTAAGAATTGATAAATATTTAGCAGAGAAAACAGAATTTTCTAGAAGCACTATTGCAAAAATGATAGAAAATGAATTTATACTTGTTAATGATAAAAAAACAAAAAACAATTATTTAATAAAAAATGGAGATAAAATTAGTATTAATGAAGATTTTATTGAACCATTAGATATTACTCCAGAAGATATACCTTTAAATATTGTTTATGAAGATGATGATATAATGGTTTTAAATAAAGAATCTGGTATGGTTGTTCATCCAGGTAATGGAAATAGTCATGGAACACTTGTAAATGCACTTTTATATCATACAAATAAATTATCTGATTTAAATGGAGAAGTAAGACCAGGTATTGTTCATAGAATTGATAAAGATACATCTGGACTTATGGTTGTTGCTAAAACTAACAAAGCTCATCAAATATTAGCAGAAGCTTTATCAAGACACGAAATAAAAAGGGAATATATAGCTCTTTTAAAAGGTGAATTTTTAAGTGATACAGCAACTATTGATGCTCCAATTGGAAGAGATAAAATAAATAGAAAAAAAATGACTGTTACAGCTGAAAATTCAAAAGATGCTATAACAGATATGAGAGTTTTAAAAAGATATAAAGGATTTACTTTAGTAAGACTTTCACTTCATACAGGACGTACTCATCAAATAAGAGTACACATGAATTATATTGGATTTCCAGTTTATAATGATCCAGTTTATACAAATGATAAAACAACAGATTTTGGACAATTTTTACATTCAGCAAGCATTGATTTTGAACATCCAATAACAAAGGAACACATGCATTTTGAATGTGATTTACCAGAATATTTTAGTAATTTTTTAGAAACACTTGAAGAAAAGTAGGAGGAAACGTAATATGAATATGTCAAATTCAGATGAATTAGTGATGCGTTTAGTTCATTATTTTATAACAAAAGAAAATTATCAACCTATACTTGTAAATGGTGTAGAAAATGAAATATGGTTAGAAAACTTAGATTCAAAATATGAAGTAATTAGAATTAATAGTAATTATATTCATAATAATGAACAATTAGATTTTGATTTATATAAAACTAATTCAGTTATTAAACAAATAAAAAAGAAAACTTTATCACTTAAATGTAAATCATTAAATATTTTCTTAAACATGGGTGAAAATGTGAAGTATGAAGATTCAAGAAAAAATATGGATATACTTACAATTGATGTAGATAAAGGAATAAAAGGAAATAAATTACTTACTTTATTTCCAGATTTTGATAATGATGAAATATCTTCTACAGATAATATGGATTTTTTTATAAATGTTACAAATGATATAAATACAAAAACAGAAGAAAAAAATAGATTATTTGAAAAGACATTTAAAAAGAAACCAATAGTTGTTACTTATGTCTTAATATTTAGTAATATATTAATATTTATGCTTTCATTAGCTGGAATATTAAATGTAAATGATTTTTCAATGAATAAAATAGGTATATTAAATCATGAATATTATAGATTAATTACTGCTGCTTTCTTCCATGCTGATTTAATTCATTTATTATGTAATATGTATTCACTTGCAATAATAGGTAAAGAATTAGAAACTGTTTTAGGTAAGAAAAAATTTATATTTGTTTACTTTATGAGTGCAATTTTAGGTTCTTTATTTAGTGGAGTACTTGCAAATTATTCATCAATTGGAGCAAGTGGGGCAATATTCGGACTTATGGGGGCTTTAGTATATTTTGGCTATCATTATAGATTATATTTAGGTAATGTAATTATGACAGGTATTGTTCCAGTAATTATATTAAATTTAGTAATTGGTTTTATGAATCCAATGATTGATAACTTTGGTCATATTGGTGGACTTATTGGTGGAGTTTTCTCAGGAATGATAGTTGGTATAGAAGGTAAAACTAGCAAAAGTGATACTATAAACGGAATAATTATAACAACTATATTAATAGGATTCTTACTTTATATGATGTTATTTAGATAGACCGTTGTCTATCTTTTTTTTAAATTTAACTAATATTTATTTACAAGTCTTTAGCACAAAATTGTTGATAATAATTTAATATAGCTTTTTTGTAAATTTGAATAAAAAATTAATATATGGTATAATCATACTCGTTTTAAAGGGGGATTTTTATGAATAAAGTACATAAATGTAATATACCTGAGGCCGAACTTAATTATAAAAATGATATTAGAATAGTAGATACTTCACTTTTAAAAACAGATCATTTAAAAAGTTTAAATGTAAGTGATGGAATAAAACTTCCTATTGATCAAGAAACATCAGAACTTGTTAAAATAAAATTAGATGATTTAGAAGAATATGGATATTGGTATTATATTAATGGAAGAACATACTTTTTAAAGAAAAGAAAAAGTAATTTTGCTATACTTAACGAATTATTAGGTCAAGAGTTAGCAGAATATATGAATATACCAACTATTAAATATAATATAGCTGTTGATAAAGATGAAATAATAGGTTTATTTTCTGAAAATTTCTTAGATGGTACATTTGAACATTGTAAAGGAATGTATGCTAGTAAACAAATTTTAAAAGAAATAAGAAATATATTAACTAATCCAGATTATGAATGTGATGAATTACTTAGAAGAAGATATACAGCTTCTCTTGTAAAAAGTTTTTATACTGCAATTGGTGATAGATATAAAAATTCATATTATGGTATAAAAGATGGAAAATTAGTATTTACTCCAACATTTGATTATGAATCTTCATTTATTAATTCACAATCATGTTTTACTGGAAATCCACTTTTTGACTGTGTTTTTTCAAAAGAATCTGTTGAATTCTTTAAAAAGAATAATCCATATTTTTTAGAATATATGGAAATGATTAAAAATAGTAATATGTTATCTTCATTAGGTAATATAGAAGAAAAACACGGAATAGTAGTTCCAAATTGTTATATTGAATATTATGTAGATTTTGAGACAAAAAGAAAAGAGTTTATAAAAACTCTTGGTTTATAGGAAACAATAAAGTTTCCTTTTTTTATAACTTTCTATATAATCCAATCGCGATTCCTAAGATTTTACAATTATCAACTATAATAGGTGCAAGTTCATCATTTTCAGGTTGTAATCTTATATGATCTTTTTCCTTATAAAATGTTTTTAATGTAACTTCATTTTCTTCAGTCATAGCAGCAACTATATCACCATTATGTGCAACATTTTGTTTTTTTAGAATTACAATATCTTTATCATATATACCAACATTAATCATTGAATCTCCAGAACATTTTAATGTAAATATAGATTCTTTAGCAGGTATTAAACTAGCTGGTAATGTAAAAAATTCATTTGGATTTTCAATTGCTTCTATTGGGTTACCACAAGATATTTTACCTAGTAGTGGAACCGATACAACATCTTCATTTTTTTCTTCAAATTCATTATCTACCAAAAGTTCAATAGTTCTGAATTTATTTTCTTCTTTTCTAATCCAACCTTTTTTTTCAAGTTCCTTTAAATGAGTATGAGCAGTAGCTGGACTTGAAAGATTCATACCACTACAGATTTCTCTTACACTAGGTGAGTATCCATGAGATACAATATATTTTTTTATAAAAGTTAAAGTTTCATTTTGTTTTTTTGTTAATTCTTGAGTCATTTCTTTATTCCTCCTAAATAAACTTTATCAAAAAAAACATAAAATGTCAAACAAATGTTTAATTTTCCAAAAAATTATAAAATTGCATTGACACGAACAAATGTTCTTGATAAGATTAAATTGTCGAAAGGAAGTGTTGATATGCAAAAAGTTTTATGTGAGTATCGTGGGGTGATTTTAGTTTTACTTGTATTGTTCATTGGGCTAAGTCTTATGTCAATAAACGTTCGTAAACTTGAAAATAGTACCAATGTTAATCAAGTATATATTTATGAAAAATAATGAATTACTAGAGTAAAAAATCTTTACAAAATTAATGTAGAGATTTTTATTCTCTTATGTTATAATCTTTTAATGGAAGTGGTTATTATGAATATACCTGATATGAATCATGAAAAATCAAGAAATAAAGAAAATGTTGAATTTATATATAATAATCCAATTATAAGTGATAAATTTAATGGTAAAAAATATTTTATTAGAACTTATGGATGCCAAATGAATGTGCATGATTCAGAAGAAATAAGTGCACTTTTAGAAAACTTAGGATATGAAAAAGTAGATGCTGTAGAAGATGCTGATTTAGTTGTTTTAAATACATGCGCTATTAGAGAAAATGCTCATGATAAAGTATTTGGATTTTTAGGAATATGTAAACATTTAAAAGAATCTAAACCAGATTTAAAAATACTTTTATGTGGATGTATGGCTCAAGAAGAAAGTGTTGTTAAAGAAATAATGGATCATCATAAATATATTGATTTAGTTTTTGGAACACATAACATTCATGAACTTCCTAATTACTTAATGAATTTAAATGACGGACTTAATATTGAAGTAAAAAGTAATGAAGGAAATGTTTTTGAAGTAGGAGAAACTTATAAAAGAGATTCTAAATATGTTGCTTGGGTTAATATAATGTACGGCTGTGATAAATTCTGCACTTATTGTATAGTTCCTTATACAAGAGGAAAAGAAAGAAGTAGAAAAAGTGAAGATATCTTAAGAGAAATAAGTTGTTTAAAAGAAAAAGGATATAAAGAAGTAACTTTATTAGGTCAAAATGTTAATGCTTATGGAACTGACAGAGAAGAAGAAATAAGTTTTGCTGAATTACTAGAAAGAGTTGCTGAAATTGGAATTGAACGTATACGTTTTGTTACAAGTCATCCATGGAATTTTACTGATGAAATGATTGATGTAATTGCTAAATATGATAACATTATGCCTTATATTCATTTGCCTTTACAAAGTGGCTCAAATAAAGTCTTAAGACTTATGGGAAGAAGATATACTAAAGAAGAATATTTAGAATTATTTGATAAATTAAAAACTCGCATAAAAGATGTTGCTATCACGACTGATATTATAGTTGGATTTCCAAATGAAAGTGAAGAAGATTTTGAAAGTACATTAGAAGTAGTAGAAAAATGTAAATATGACGGAGCATTTACTTTTATATATTCACCAAGAGAAGGAACTCCTGCTGCTAAGATTAAAGATGAAGTGCCTTTAAGTGTTAAAGAAGAAAGACTTCATAGGTTAAATGAAATTGTTAATAAATACTCAAATATGAACAATCAAAAATATTTAAATAAAATTGTTAAAGTATTACTTTTAGGAAAAAGTGAAAAAGATGATACTAAATTATTTGGATATACAGAAACTCAAAAACTTGTAAATGTTACATGTAATCCATCATTAGTAGGTGAAATAGTTGACGTTTATATAACAGATGCTAAAAGCTTTAGTTTAGATGGAATAGTAAAATAGTAGAAATTATTTAATTTTTTTGATATAATTAAGTAGGTGATACTATGGATAACGAAATTGTAGTGAAAGATGCAATTGATTTTTTAAATACTATTCCAGTTTTAACTTTAAAGAAAATAAAAGTAACTTCAAAAGACTGGCCGGAGATAAATGAGGAATCTATTATTCATTATATTATTGATATTTCGATTTTTTATATTGATATGAAAAGAATTCGTGCAAAAATAATTACTAGTGGTTTAAGCGACGAAGAAAAAAGAGAACAAGCAAAAAAATATAAAAACTCATGGATATTTCTAAAATACTTATTAAGTAATGGTGGAGTAAGAACTTTAGTAGAAGAGGTTATG
>CAKONX010000038.1 GCA_934098345.1 uncultured Bacilli bacterium | reverse complement strand
CACTTATGTTTTCAAAGTTTTCATCACTTGCTTCTATTCCAGAAATAGTTAAGTTTCCACTTCCAACGGCATTAGTTTTAATATTAACTGTTCCAATTGAGAAAGTACCACTTTTTTTAGAATCAGTATAAAGGTCAATTACACCATTACTACCTTCACCTAGAAAACCACTTCCTGTTTGAAAGGATTCAAATGATCCAATGCCACTTACACTTATTCTTCCATGGAAACTCGTTACTTCAGCACCAGAGGCATTACCTGTAATTGTACATTTTGCTGTTTCACCAACTGTAACTGTATTACATTTTACGCTTACTTTAACTGAGCCTGCATTTACTTTATAAAATGGTATAACCATTAGAAGCACAAATGCAATCAAATATTTTCCTTTCATTTTTTATTCCTCCTTTTCAAAACTATTAATATGCTTAATATTAATACAACAATTATAATTATTACTATATAATATTTATTATTATTTCTTTTATCATAGATAACGACTTCTTTGAAAGAATCATCTCCATAACTTAAATATTCTTCTTTTATTTTACCTTTAATTGTTATTGTACCGATTTCTACTTTACCACTTCTTAAATCATCTGTGTAAAGAAGTATTGAACCATTTTCATAATCACCTAACCAGTTGTTTGTAGCAACAAAGTTAGAAACTTTTCCTTTAATATGATATTCAATTGCACTCATATTAAAGTTTGATTCTGCATACATTGTACAATTTTTTTCATTCTTGTTTTCTTGACAGTCATAAGTTATGCCTTCAGCAAAAACAAAAGTTGGAAAAAGTGATATTAATAATAGTAGTAACTTTTTCATTAAATACCACTTATCCTATCTCTTACAAAACTATATAGTTTTGATACATCAGCAACTTTTATTTGATTTTGTTTTCTTATAGCAGCTGCTTTTAATGTATATTTATCCAAGTTTGTTTTACCCCTAACATAGTTATAAAGCATTGAAACATCGAATACATTAATTTTTCCATCACCATTTAAGTCACCTATAACAATTATTTTATAAGTTTCATTACCATTAACTAAGCTCATATTAGTACCAATATTTGTTACAGATGATGTAATATTGTTATTATTTTTATCTAGTATTTTATAATTACTTACAACTCCTCTTAATCTAGATAAGAAGTCATTTTTATTTATATTCTTTTGAGTCATTGAATTTACAAATATTGTATGTTCAGAGTAATTTATTTCAAATACATTAGATGTTAATCTTTCTAGTACATTAACTTTTATTTGTTTAGTAATATCTTTATTTTTAACAGTGACATTTGCACTTCCTACTTTATTACCTTTAATTACTCTATTGTTTATAGTAACTGAATCATTATCACTTATAATTTCAAATGATTTATTTGTATAGTTACTTGGAGTTGCATCAATTACAAGTTCTCTTTCTTCACCATTATATAAAGTAATTTCATCTGGTATAAGAAGTTCAGTAATCTTAATATATTTACTTACTTCTTTAGTAATCTTTGTATATGGTAAACCATTTATACAAATATAGAAATCAATTTCACCATCAGTTAAAGCACCAGTTATAAAATCAGACTTTAATAGATCATTTAAAGATTCAACATTAAGTTTTACTTCATCAACTAAAGTTAAACCTTTATAAGAACGAATTGAATATGCATCTAACTTACTATTATCATATGATGAAGTAAATTCATAATAACCTTTAGCTCCATCAGCATCATATATTAAGTTATCACCATAGTTAACATTTTCTTTAATATATGAGGAATCACTCAAATTAACTTTATAATGAGTATCATCAATTGTGAATTCTAATTTATTTGAAACACTGTAAGAAAGTTCATCTTCATAATAGTAAAGTTCAATATAATATTTACCTACTCTTGCTTTAAAAGGTATGATATTTATTTTAAATGTTCCATCGTTTAAGAAGTTATTAACAACTTCAAATGAAGGAGTAATATTATCAAGAGTTATATCACTATAAAGGATATTACCTTCTTCATCATATATTTTTGCTTTTAATTTACTTGCTTCATCATTACTGATTGAACCTAGAACTTTAAATGTATATGACATATTATTTTGATCAGCATATATTGGTTTAGTATTAGCTTCCATATTATCAAGTTTTATTTCTTTATAAATTGAATACATTCTAATAGTAGTTTCTTTTACAACTTTTGTTCCATTATTTTCTTGATATGTATAAACAATTCTATATTCTCCTGGTTCAAGATTAGTATCTTTGTCATAGTAAATATTAGTTTTATAATTAAATTTTTCTATTTCAAATTTACTTGTAACATCTTCACCTTTACTATTTAAAATTTTGACATCCATATCAGATGCAAATAATTGGAATTCACTTTCTAAAGTAACTTCAATAGTTGCATCAACATTATTATGTAAATTACCATCTACTGCATTAGTAATTATATTAACATTTTTAATATTAAATTCTTTTTTATAGTCAACTACTTCAAATGTTGTTTCTTTTTCTCTTTTGAATCCATCCATTTGGTAATATGTTACTAATTTGTAACCCCCTGGAGTAATCGCATTTTTCTCATATTCTACATATAATTCAAATGATGTAAAATCTTTAGCATAGTTTTTAGCATAAATATTAAATTTACTTGTAACATCTTCATTATTACTATTATATATTCTTGTATTCCTACTGAATACATGCTTATTAGATTCTGAATCAATTCCAGATTCACTTGTTTGAATATTTTTTATATCTTCAGTATTAATCAAGTATTTTATTTTTCCACCAGTTTCATTATTTGGAATAAGTGGATTTGGTTCATAAGTTGTATCTTTAAAATAGAAATTAAAATATGTTTGATTAACCGTGAAATTTAAAACATCTTTAACTACTTTAGAATCAGTTGCGTATTCCATTGTTAACATATATTTACCAGCTGGAAGCAATTTTGTACCTGTATAATCTATATCAAGATTATGAGTTTCGTTAAAGCTTAAACGATTATATTCAAAGTAATTTGTATAATCTGTATTACCAGTTTCATCAGTTATTTTTATTTTAATGTTTTCGTTATCATATTTTGGACCCCTAACTTTAACTGGAACATAAATTTTACCAGGTTTGTTAGTAAATAATCCATCAGAAACTGTACTATCATTTATTCTTGAATAAACTAAGCTATGTTCTTTATCAAATATAATATCGATGTAATCTTCTTCAACATCGAATTTATAAACTTTATAATCAGTATTTGTATAATATAATACTAAAGCATAAGTACCACTTGCAAGTTTTTGAACTTCATCTAAGTTCTCTTTTAATACAAGTTTAAGTTTTTTGTCATCTTTTGTTGTATTTGTTTCTGTAAATACATTGTTATAATTTGTTCCAACTGTTGGATCACATGTACCACTTACACAGTCTTTATTAATTACCCATGAAATATTTTTTTCATAAGGAGATTTTATTTTAACATCTATTGTTCTATCAGTTAAGTTATTATAGAAACCATTTATTTTTACAGGTGTTCCGTCTTCATCATATACGCTTGTTATATCAACACTTTCAAAATTCCATTCAAATAAATCTTTTAATTTTCCATTATCTGTAAGTTCATATTCATTTGCTGTTGATGAATATTCTACAACAATATAGTAAGAGCCATTCATATCTACTCTATTTTGAATTAATTCAATTATAAGTTTTCCTTTATAATTTGGTCCACTTGTTAAATTCCAATTGTCTCTTATTTTAAACATTTTTTTTGTTGAATCTTCACTTGAAACATCAATATCTTTTCTTTGAGTAGCATCATGATAATATATTGTATATTTAATATTATCTAATTCAGATTCTTTAATATGTTCAGTATTTATATCATAATAGATAAATAAACCATCATCATTAGCTTTAGTTGTTCTGTTTGTAAGTTCAACAATATATTCGTCTTTAGTTACAGCAAAGCTAATTTTTTTAGTAATTAAATCATTAGTACCTTCTTGATATGAGAAACTTAATTCATAATTTCCTATTTCAGCGTTATCAACTTCATTAGTAAGTTTAAATATATAATAATCTTGATATGAATTTATATTAGTTGATTCATAAGAATATGTAAATATTGTTTTACCTTCAGCATTTTTAAAAGATGAAGTTGATGCATCATGAATAAGTTCTTCTTCTCCACCAACAAATATTCTTTTAATACTTGGTACGATATTTTTAACATCATCAACATAAGAAGTTGATATATATACTCTTCCCAATTTAGATACATTTCTTGCATAAGTTAAAACTACTTTATTATCTTCTTTTTCAACTATAGCTCCATCTTCATTTTCTTTATATTTACCTTGAAGTGAGATATTTAAATCATAGAATTTACCAGTTACTTCAAATTCTTTTTCAGCTACTGAAGTAACTCCATCTTTTTCATAAGTGATTTCAAGTTTGTATTTACCAGTTGTTGCAGAGCCAACAATTGGTTTTATTTTTATACTTGAATTTGCTTTAGTTATTTCTCCATCACTTACATTATAAGCTTCATCAACTACTTTAAATTTCTTGTTTGTAACATCAGTTACATTTTCTCCATTAATTTCAAGAATTTTAGCTTTAAATCTAGATTTTCCTGATTCATCAATACTTGAATAAATAAAGTCTGTTTCAAGATTAAAGTTTATTTCTCCATCTATATTATTATATAAACGTTTTTCGTCATTCCCAACATTTGTAATATCTGAACTAGTTATTTCCATTTGATAAATAGGAGCAGCATAGTTCATTGAACTCATATGAATATTTTGTTTCCACATTTCTGGGAATAAAGCTTTACTAATTGTGGCTTCTTCTCCATTAACATCTTGATTTATATATCCAATTGATGGAAGTGTTCCATATTGAGTATAAACATAATATGTTCCAGCTTTAACTTCAGTTTTAGGAACAACTGTTACAGCTTTTTCTGGAGTTTCCGCATCAGATGAACGCCCATTTTCTGGAGTAAATTTGAATTGATCTGTTACCTCATGACCTTCAATAGGTTTGCCATTTTCTTCATATATTTTTAATTCACCCATGAATTTTCCATGTTGTATATCTCCATTTTCATCAAAAATAAATTTTGTAATTAGTAGATAATACATTTCAGGATATGTAGCTTTAAATTTTTCTAATGTATAATCTCTAGTAGTTTTTTTATTTTCAACGAATTTAATATATTGATCGTCACCTTTAGGATAGAATTTTAAAATATCTATTTTAGGCGTATTTTTTACAGATGCGTCAATAAATGAGTCGCTCTTAAAAGGACTTGTATCGTTTATAGTTCCATCAGCATTGTAGCCATAACATTTCAAGTAATTTGGATCTGTAGTTCCACAACTAGGATATCTATCATCTATTTTATATGTAGCCAAGAACTCTGCTGTACTCATTGTTTTTTCACCTTGAGATACATCATTTAACCATAAATCAAAAGTTACTTTATCGTCTATATATTTTTTTATTTTAATTTGGAAAGTTGCTACATCATAGTATCTTAATTCAGCATTTGCCAAATCTGTTGTAACAAGTCCTTCTTCATTAACGTATTCAACATGTCTATCAAATATTCTTGTTGTAATTGGATCGTCTGATAAAGTATCTTGTTTCATACCACCTTTTACTAAATATAAACCTAAATAGTAATTATATCTCATGTTAGCTGGTGGTAAAGTTAAATTTATAAGTTCGTCTTTTTCTCCAACATGTTTATCATATTCACTTGTAAGATAATAATCAATTGCTTGATCATATAAACTGAAATCAATTTGTTTAGGATCAGCATCAGCAAAATTTAAATTAATATGATATAAACTCGAGTCTTTATTTTTATTACCGTTACCATATTTCTCTAAAGTATTAGAATATTTAACGTGACAAATAAATCCTTTAGTTGTAACATTTCCGCTTGTATCAACTTCATTCGCTATCGAGCAACTTAAATCAAATTTATCATTTTTACTATTGCATAATGTTCCATCGCTAGAAGAACATACTCCATCATTTGAAGTAATTGTTGCTTTACTTAAAACATTCTTTAATTCGCTTTCATTTACTCCAGAGTAATTTTTAAACGTAAATGTAAATTCACCACCAGATGAGGCAAATATAATTTGGCTTATTGAAGAAAGTTCACTTACATTTCTTACTTCTTTTAATACTTTTAATAGCTTACCATCAGTATCAAATGTGTATGTATTTTTTAATTGCGTAATTACTCCAGGATATTTAGTTTCAAAGTTTTCAACTGTATCTGTATATGTATCAGCGCCTAAAATGTATGTAATGTTCGTTTCATCATAATTAGTTATTTTTAAACTCACTGATGATGATACTGTATAATCAAAAATCGTATAACCATCACCGCTTAAAGGAATTGAATTCAAATCAGCTGTAGGATACTTTTTAGTAAAATCACTTACTTTTTCTGTAACTAAAGATAGTCTCTTTTGTGAATCATCTAATGGATAATATGTAACTTTACTTACTTTTTTAGTTGTATCTGTTGCATCCGTTTCTTCAAACATTCTCTTTATTTCTAAATAAGGGAATTCTTTTTGGCTAACGATGTATCTATATGACTCATTTGTATTTGCTCCCAAATTAATATTTCTGTTTTTCACTGTAATTTGAGTTGTGGCATTAAAGTTTTTTGGTTCATAATCATTTGCTGTATGAGTAACTGTAACTGTATATGTACCAGGTGTTGGATAATTAATAAAATTATTTTTTATTGTAATAGGGCCATTTTTATCAACTGTAAATTTAGAACCTACAAGCTCTGGCCCACCATTAACATTTCTAATAGAAACACTAAAATTAGAAAAATTATTAGAATTTATGAGTTCGCCAATTTTTCCAGCAATATTATCAAAATTTATTTTCCATGTGTTTTCTTCATTTGCATGTCCATTTCCATTTATAAGAGATGCTGAAACATTATAATTATTATAATATTTTAAAACGTCAAAAGTAGCATCACCAAAACTTGTTCCTACCGAATTAACTAAAGATATTTTGTATGAACCAGGAGTAATATCTGCTCCACTTATAGGAGTTAATTTAACCTTAATGTTTGATCCACTTTGAGTTATTGAAGCATTAAAATCATGAGTATATGAATTATTTATTTTAACACTATAATTACCAGCAATAAATACAGTAAAGTTTGCTTCTATATATGAAATTCTATCTCGATAAAGTTCTGAACCACCTAAAGTATTTCTAGTGGTAATATCGCTAAATGCCGAAACAATTTCATCAGACGAAGACTTATAAAAAGTCTTATTCAATTCATTAGAAGTAGACGTAACTATACCAACTGTTTTAAAATTTCTTGAATTTATACTAAATAAAAATATAAGTAAAAAAGATATAATTTTTATACTTTTAGAAACATACCCTCTCATATCATACACATCCTATAATAAAATTATAACATTATCACTTTTTGATGTAAACTAAAAATACGACAAAAATCGACATTTATAATCATTATTTATTTTAACCAATACTTCAATTTTTTATTCTTTTTTCTTGTAACTATTTCGTCTTTTGTATATAATAATATTGTAAGGTGATGATTAAATGTATTGTAAAAAATGTAACCGACTAATTAAAAACTCTTCAGAAAAATGTCCTTATTGTGATTTTGATAATACAGTTGAAATAAGTGTTATAACAAATGAACTTAAGGAAAAGAAAATTGAAAAAAAGGAAACTAATTTTAATAAACGAGCAATATTAATAATTTCTTTTTTAGCTATAATTGCTGTATCATTAATAGTTACATATACAATTAAAGATATGAAAAAAGATCAACCAATAAGCGATATAAATAACACCTTAACTACTACTGTAGAAAAAGCAAAAAAAACATTTAAATATCAAAATTTAACTATGGAATATCCAGAAAATTTTGGAGCATCAAGTAATACTATATTTTATAAAGATAATTCATCAATAAATATTGAAATAAATTCAATCACTATTGAAGAATATAATAATTTAATTGAGTTAAATGAACACTTAGATAGTAAAATTGGTGATTTTGCATCAATAACTTATGCCGAAGATAATTCTTATTCAAACTTAATTAATGTTGATGATAATTATTATCATATAAAAGTAAATTATCTTAATGATCAAACAATTTATAACGAAGAAATACAATTAACGATATCAAATATCTTAAGTACATTAAAAAAGAAATGACAAAATCATTTCTTTTTTAGTTCATATATTTCATCAGCATATTTACATACATTTTCTGAATGAGTTACAACTATTACACATTTACCAGATTTAGCTTGATTTTTAAATATACTCATAATTTCATTTTCAGTTTTTTCATCTAAGTTACCTGTAGGTTCATCTGCAATTATTATTTTAGGATTATACGCAATACTTCTAGCAATGGAAACTCTTTGTTGCTCTCCTCCTGAAAGCTTTAATATTCTTCTATTTGCATTATTTTCATCAAGGCCAACAGATTTCATAAGTTCCAATGCTTTTTTCTTTTTATCAGTTTTTAATCCATTTATATCCATAGATAAAGTAATATTTTCAATAGCTGTTAAAGATGGTAAAAGATTATAACTTTGAAAAACTATACCAATATCTGTATTTCTATATTTATCTAAGTTTATTTTCTTAAGCTCTTTACCATTATACAAAATACTTCCTTCATAGTTAGTTTCTAAACCACTTATTAAAGATAAGAATGTTGTTTTTCCACTTCCACTTCTTCCTTTAATTACATATAGTTTTCCAGTTTCAAATTCATAATTAATATTTTTTAAAACATATTCATCTTTTTTAGCATCTTTATATCTATAGTTAACATTTTTTAATTCAAGTACATTCATTATCCTCTCTCCTTTAATATTGTAAGTGGTTTAAATCTGTTAATTGAGAATATTGCTACTGCAGAAGATGTAATTGTTAAAATTATTAAAGACTCCATCATAGAAACAATTACATGCGTATCAACAATTGCATTAATAGAATCAATTTTTTGAACTCCAGTATTTTTAAAATCGCGACGATTATCACGATTACCAAAATTTTCATTTATTTTATCATTTGTATAGGTAGATGCACTTATCTCATCTTTAAGTAAATTATTAGCAACATTTACACTTAATGATGAACCTATCCCTGTTCCAAGAATAAAGGAAATAATAGCTACAATAAATATTTCGGATACAAATTGAAGTGAAACTAAAGATTTTTTCATACCAATTGTTCTTAATACTCCAATTTCATATTTTCTTTCACGAATAATAAGAGTATTTATTAAAATTAAGATAGCTCCACCAATAATCATAGTTATTATTAAAAATGTATTAGCAAAATTTTCTAGATTTTTTATAGATGATAAACTTTCTTCTATTTCATCTTTATTAGTAGTGATTGTATAATATTCACTTAATCCTTTATCATTTACTTCTTTAGTAAATGCATCTATTACTTTACTAGAAGTAAGAATAAATGTTGGTGTTATTGTTGCATTTAATTTAGAATCATTTTCAATTATATTATTAACAAAGTTAGCATTAGTTATAATTGAGTTTGCTGAATCAGAAAACATTTTAGTTAAATCATTTGCAGAAGGACTTACTTCTTCATATATACCAGTAATAGTTAACTTATAAGTTTTTTTAGTGTTTTTAGGATCAACAATAGTTATTTCATCGCCTACACTTAAGTCATTCAGTTCAGCAAGTTCACTAGAAATAACACAAGTTGAACTTTCAAAATCATCACTTATTGAACCTTCTTTAATTTGATATTTTCCATTTATAAATTCACTCATTGACGAGTAATCACTGTAACCTATTAAGTTAAAAGCTCCTTCTTCAGCTTTTTCATTATAGATTTTTTCAACGCTTTTAGTTGTTGTTTTCTTTTGTTCAGTTGGAGGCATTCCACCAAATCTTTCACCAAAATTTTTAGTTTCAACTTTTGTTTCAGTTGTTTCTTTTACTAATGAATCTGTTGCTGATTCCAAATCCTTAGCATTAACCCTTAAGTTATAAGTATAAAAGTATGAAGATACATAGACACTGTTAGCATAATTTTTAATCTCATCTAATGTAACACTTTCAATATCATTAAATGCTTTAATCTTATCTTCACTTGTATCTTCATTGCTTAAGTTTTCCATAAGTTTTTCTCTATTCATGCTTATGCTAGCTTCAATATTATTATCACTTTCATAAGATTCAACTATATTACTTGCACTTTTCTTAATTGCAAAAGTTATAGATAATATAGAAGCAATAACAATAAATATTAAACTTAACAAAATATTTCTCGTCTTATTTCTTCTTATATTAATAAGAGCATTTTTAATTATATACATTCTTTCATCTCCCAAATAAAATATATTAAAAATATTTGAAATAATTATGAAAAATAAAAGAAGATATTATGAAAAAAACTTAACTAAATTAGTTAAGTTTAAAATTAATTATTTTATTACTTAATTTTGGTGCCTACACTTTCGTTCGGCACTTTTTCGTCGCATTGTTCCTCAGCATCTTTTGATAAATCAAAAGATAGATTTTAGATTTTTAGATACCCAGGGAGGCAAGACTAGCCGCAACTGACAGTCCCGGAAGAGAGCACATAGCAGTACTCATCAGTCGAGGAATCGCGGCAACTCACGAGCCGCTCATCCGAATAAGCATTGCAGTTGAACGCACCAGAGTCGCAGTAGAAGTAAGAACCAGAGGAACTACAAACCGATTCTCCAAAATGATTCTTTAATGCTAAAACTGAATTATCATAATCATTTTGTTTTATACAGAATAATCCATTATCATTTATACATACACCTTTTGTATTATTTGT
>CAKONX010000037.1 GCA_934098345.1 uncultured Bacilli bacterium | reverse complement strand
TATGAGCCAAAATATGCATATGAACATGTAGCTGATTATTATAAAGAAAAAGTATATCCAAGTTATGAATACTTTAAAAATAATATTTTAAAAAATGCCAGTGATGGATTTAAAACATCAAGTGTAGCATCTTACAAAGTAACGGAAAAAAATAAATATCGAGTTTTTTATATTAAAGATTCAAGTGGTCAAGAATATTTAATAAAAGAAGAAGGTATTATGAATTATAAAATTTATTTAGATATTAAAAACACTGATTTATAATTTAAGAAAGGAGCAACATTATGGAAAATGAAAAAAATAATTTAGTTGATGGAACAAGTGCATTAAAACCTGAAGTTAATGATGTTGCTCCAGTTAATAATGATGATAATATAATTGAATTTCCTAAATTAGATGCTGGTAAAAAAATTGATGAAAACGGTAATGTTGCCGACAGTGCTACTAAAAAGACTTTAAAAGCAGTTGGAAGAGGAGCAGGAGCATATTTTACCGGTGGAAAATCACTTCAATATGACAAGCAAATAACAAATAATCGATATGGTGATAAACTTTTAGGAGTTGTATCTGATGGTTTAGAAAAAGTTCCTGGAGTAGAAGCAGCAAGTGAAGCTTTAGATGAATTAAATGTTCAAGATACAGCTAATGCCGTTATGGATGTAGCAGGAGATGCCATGAATGGTGATATAAGTGGTGCTATTAAAGACGGAGTAAAGGCAAAAAAAGAAATTAATAAAACTAAACGCACAGTATTAAAAAAGGTTCTAATAGTTGCTATACCAATATTCTTTTTCTTTTTAATATTTATTTCAGCACTTGCTCCAGTATTAGGTGGATTTCTAGATGCAACAAATGGTAATACTGGTGAAGAAAATAAATACTCGAATTCTACAAGTGGTGGCGGAGGTTCTTCAAATACAAAACCAGGACCTGCGGATAATGGAGTTTACGTTGATCCTTCAGCAGTATCTAATATGGATATTGAAATAACTGAAGCTCAAATAGAATATTTGAAAGCAAACATTTCTGGATGGAATTCATTAAATCAATTCCAAAAAAATGCGATTATGGCTGCTTATTCAAGAATTGGAAAAACTAGTTATGTATGGGGGGGTAAACCAAGTGGATCAGGAAATACCGGTATAGGATCTGGTTTAGATTGCTCAGGATTTGTTTCTTGGGTAATATGGACCGCAAGCGGAAATTCATTTAATCAAAGTACTGATGCATTAGCTGCTTCAATCAGTTCAAACTCAAATGGGTTAACTCAAATTGATGCATCAAATGTACAAGCTGGAGATATAGTTGTAGTAAGAAGGCCAAATAATTCAGGACATGCACTTATTTATGCTGGAAATAATCAATATATTCATATTGCTGGAAAAGGTCAAACTGCTAAAATGAGCAGTTATAATTTCAAGAGTACAGATACCGTTTACTATGCAAGATACCAAGGATAAAAAGGAGATTATTATGAAAAAAATATTATTAAGTTTATTATTATTTATTTTACTTCCAAGTGTAGTTTTAGCTAGTTCTAAAACTGTAATTTTTAATGTTTCTTTTGAAGATACATCTTATATGGATAATATTGAAAAAATATATGTAAATTATACTGATAGATCAGAAATAGAATATTCAGTAACTTTAGAAAAAGCAAATAATTTTTATTATTCTTACAACGAATATGATGGAAGTGATATTGAAAAAGTAAATGTATCTTTTGATAATCCATCTTATAAAGGAACATCTTCTGTAATAAAAGGAACTAATGAATATAATATTTCTATAAATGTTGAGAAAGATAATAGTAGTGATGAAGAAATATTTATTGGTGGAAATACTCAACCAACAACTACAACGACTAATCCTATTACCCAAACTACTACTAGTAACACTTATACAACAACAGTTCCAACAACAACAAAAAAAACAAGTGTGATTGAAAGTGGTTTATTAGAATCTCAAGCTAAAAGTAATAAAATTATAAAAACTATATTTATGGTTTTTGTAGTAATTGCACTTATAGTTGTAGTAATATTTGCTTTACATGCCATAATAAAAATCGTAAATGCAAACAAATAATATAGAAAAAATTTAGTTTATATATTATAATAATTAAGAAAGTAGGGTTAATTATGAAATTTAAAGTTTCACCAAGAGATATGGTAATTTTCAGTATTTTTTGTGTATTCTTATTATACTTTAGTTCAATAGCCGTTTTGAACGTGTTCTCACTTATAAACGATGGTGAATTTCATGGATTAAATCCAATAGAAGGTTTTTCTACTAAATATATATTTGGAACATTGCTTGTATTTTTTGCTGTTTTAGTAACTATTTTCTTAAGTGTTTCTTCTTCTATATTTGAAAGAGGAAAAGGACTTGGTTTAAGTTTTGGAGAAAAAGAAGAAAAAGGATACTCTCGTTGGTGTAAAGAAAAAGAAATGAAAAAAGCATACAAAATATGCGAAGTTGGAGTAAAAGATGTTACAGCACCAGCTGGTGGAGTAGTTTTTATAAATGATGGAAAACATATGTGGGTAGATGATGGTGAAAATCATACATTAGTAATCGGAGTTACCGGTGCTGGTAAAACAACTGCTGTAGTTGACCCATTAATTTATAGTTTATGTAAACACAGTGAATCTATGGTAATAACTGACCCTAAAGGTGAAATTTATAAAAATCATGCTGAACTTTTAAAAGCAAGAGGATATAAAATTGTTGTATTAAATTTCCGTGATCCTACAAGAGGAAATGCTTGGAATCCTCTAACTTTACCTTATAGATTATATAAAGATGGAAATATAGATAAAGCCGTTGAATTAGTTGACGACGTTGCTTTAAATATTTTACAAGATAAAAAAGCACAAGACCCTTTCTGGGAAAAATCAGCATCAGACTATTTTTCAGGATGTGCCCTTGGATTACTTGAAGATGCTAAAGAAGAACAAGTTAACTTAAATTCAATAAGTTATATGACAACAACTGGTGAAGAAAAGTTTGGAGCTAATTCAACATATATTAAAGAATACTTTACAATGAAAGGTGAATCATCAAGCCCATACGTATTTGCTAGTAATACAATAAATTCACCAACAGAAACTAGAGGAGGAATCCTTTCAGTTTTCCGTCAAAAAATTCGTTTATTTGCATCTCGTGAACAATTATCTGAAATGCTTGCTTATTCAGACTTTAACATGCGCGACATTGGTAAAGAAAAAACTGCAGTATTTATGATAATTCATGATGAAAAAACAACATATCATGCTTTAGCAACAATTTTCATTAAACAATGTTATGAAACACTAATAGATGTTGCTCAAGAAAGTGGTGGGAAATTACCTTTTAGAACAAACTTCATTCTTGATGAGTTTGCTAACATGCCTCCACTTAAAGATGTTACAACAATGGTTACAGCCGCTCGTTCAAGAGCTATAAGATTTACATTTATTATTCAAAATTTTGCCCAATTAAATGATGTTTATGGTAAAGAAGATGCAGAAACTATCAGATCAAACTGTGGTAACTTAATGTATCTTTTAACAACAGAGCTTGCAGCACTAGAAGAAATATCTAAATTATGTGGAGAAGTTAAATCTAAAAAAGATGATAAGACAGCATCTCAACCTTTAGTAACAGTATCAGATTTGCAAAAATTAAAAATGAATGAAGTAATAATTTTAAGAAATCGTATGAATCCATTTAGAACTAAACTAAAACAAGGATTTGATACTGACTGGGGAGATTCAGAATTTGGTAAAGCAGATTTCCCAACTAGAGAAAAGAAAGAAATTCAATTATTTGATGTAAAAGAATTTGTTAGAAAAAGAAAAAATATAAAAGATGATGGTAAGGGAATGAATTCATTAGGTTCAAATCCATTTGCTAATCCATTTGGCGGTGGAGATGCACCAAGAATACCAACATTTGAAGAATTTATGGCAGCAAGAAATGCTAAGAAAGAAAATGAACAAAAAGCTGCTCCAGTACCACCAGTTGAAAATAAACCAAAAATGCCAACATTTGATGTTGATGAAATGGTAAAAAGAATTGATGCCAAAATTGCTGAACTTGAAGCTCAAGAAAAACAAGAAAAAGAGAAGAATTCAGCTTTCCTATCAATTGATGATAATAAAGAAAAATTTAATCCTTTTGCTCCGAAAGAAAATATTTCAAATCCTTTTGAAGTAAAGAATGAAGTATCAAACCCATTTGAAGTAAAAAATGAGATTCCGAATCCTTTTGAACCAAAAGATAATCCTGTTGAAAAAATAGATGAAATAAAAATAGATGACAAAGAATTTAAAAATCCTCATCCAGATAATATAAAGACATTTGATGAATTAATGGGAATTGGAATGGATAATAAAAATTTAGGTGGCATTGTAGATCCTACTAAAGAAACTAAATTAGATGATTATAAAAAAGAAGAACCTTCTATAAAGGTTGATACATCTTCTAAAGTAATGGATAATTCAAATGTATCTGATGATGCATTCTTTGATGATTTTTTTGAAGAATAGATTTTTATCTATTCTTTTTTATTTAATAAATTGTAAAGTTTTACATAACATAAAAATATATTAATAAAATACAACAAAAATATTGTATAATGAGTGTAGAATGGCGTGAGTAAATGAAAAAGAAAGTAAGTTTAATGATAACAATAATATTATTGGCAGTAGGATTTGCTGCAATAAGCACAACTTTAATTATAAACGGAAATGCTAAAATAAATGAAAATACAGAAGATTTTTCAGTAATATTCACATCAGCGAAACTAGATGGAGAAGATGTATATAATCAAGTTATAGATGATACGAAGAAAATCATTACATTTGAAACAAAAGATTTAAAAATATTAAATCAGACTTCAATATTAAATTATGAAGTAACAAATAATTCAAGCAATTATGATGCGGAAGTACAAGTAAATTGTAAAGTAAAAGATAATACAGAAGCAAAATATACAAGTGTAAAAAATGAATTTGAAGGAAATGCAACGAAAGTATTAGCAAAAGAAACATTAGATGGAACATTAACAGTAACGTTAAATAAAACAGCAACAGAAGAAGTAAAAGAAGAATATGTATGTGAATTAACATTTAATGCCGTAGAAAGAGATACATTAGGAGTTGGTTCCATTTCATTTGCTGAAGATACTTGGGAAACAATAGCAAAAAATGTAAAAGCAGGGAAAACAGATACATATAAAGTAGGAAATACAAAAGAAGTTAATTTAGACAATTTAGGAACATACATAGTAAGAATAGCAAATAAAAGTGCATGTACGACTGAAACAAGTGAAACAGCATGTGGATTTGTAATAGAATTTGCCGATATAATTAATTTACAAAAATTTAACAGCACAAGAACAAGTGTAGGTGGATGGAAAAATTCAGAATTACGCACTTATATAAATGACACATTATTTAATATACTTCCGAGTGAATTACAAAATGTAATAGCAACAACAAAAGTAATATCGGGGCATGGAAGTACAGAAGCATCTAATTTTGAAACAGAAGACAAGTTATATTTATTATCTACAAAGGAAATATATGGAACAAAATACGATTATGATTCAATAGATGATGAAACAAAACAGTTAGATTATTATAAAAATCAGGGTGTTACTCCTAATAATTATAATAAAGTTATAAAGAAATATAATGAAACTGCTTCTAGATGGTGGCTTCGTTCAGCAAGTTCAAGTAATAATTATCCATTTCTTTGTGCTGGTATCAATGGTAGTAATGACAGTGATGTGGCCACAGACTCCAATGGAGTTTCACCAGCATTCAGAATTGTATAAAAACTTAACTTTAAATGGTTAAGTTTTTATATGTCATAAATTTATCATTGCAAATTAACGCGTATGTTTACAACTTTTCAACAGAAAAATTTGACAATCGGGGGGGGTATTATATACTAAAAATGTAAAAAATAGAGGAGTTGTGAACAATGAAAAAACGTGCAGTTATTGGGGTAATTACATTATTATTAGCTGTGGGGTTTGCTGCGATAAGTACAACTTTAATAATAAATGGAAGTACACCAATTACTGAAAATATAGAAGACTTTGATATATTTTTTTCATCATCAATTCTTGATAATATTGATATATCGAATGAATCAATTAGCCAAGATAAAAAAACAATAACATTTTTCACTAATGACTTAAAAAAAATAAACGATGAATCTAATCTTAAATATGAGGTAACAAATAATTCTACGCAATATGATGCCGAAGTAAAAATTGAATGTAGTCCAACTGATAATGAACTTTATAAGCTAAAAAATAATATTGATAAAGATGTAATCGAAGCTAAAAGTTATGCTACAGGAAATTTAAAAGTAACTTTAAAAAAAGCTGTAATTGATGAACAAAATTTAAAATTTTCTTGCACTTTGAATATTGTAGCAACGGGACGTACTTCAGCTATTTCAAGTGATGTTAATTATCCAAAATATATTCTTTCAGGTATATTTTTAGATGAAACTGAAAACCCTATAAAAAATGCTAGTTTAGTTATATATTCTGATGATCCTAAATATATTACGACATCATCAGATGGAAGTTTAAATCCTGTTAGCTTAGAAAGAGGTAATCATGAAATTTATTATATAGATAAATCATTGGATGAAATAAAAAATATGGACAAAAAAACTGTAATCTCTGAATCAATTGCTAGTGCAACATTTACAACTGAATCAGAAGGTGATGTAATTTTTACAAACAACTCAAAAATTAAAAACTCAAAAATAGAACTAACAAAAAGTTATTGTGAATCAATAGTAAATAAAGAATTTCGTTTTGATTATATCGGAGATTATCAAGAATTTATTATTCCTTGTAATGGAAATTATGAATTAACTACTTATGGAGGAGGCGGAAGTTCTAAAACTTCTTCAGATTACAATGATTCAACAATGGGAAGTATGGCAACTGCAACGATATCTTTAAGTAATGATACAAAGTTATATGTTTATGTTGGCGGAAAAGAAAATTCGTTTAATGGAGGCGGAGTTGGTGGCACAACTCTTCAATCAGTTGCAACAAGTAAACCAGGATCAGGTGCAACAGATATAAGATTAATAAAAGCAAGTGAAAATTCATGGTATGATTTAAATCATACATCTTGGAATACGGATGAATCTTTGCTATCCAGAATTATTACAGCTGGAGGCGGAGGTGGAAAAAGAGCTAATGCTGGAAGGCGTTTTAATGGGTCAACTGCACTAAATACATATTTTGATTCAAGTTATTTGCTGTATGATTGCTATGGAATCGATGGAGAAAAAGGAAATGATGTGTTAGGCCTTGGCTCGAATGAAGTAACTGGAACAAGCAAACTAACTGATTCTGGAGATATAGGACTAGGAGCAAGTGGAGGAGCTGGAGGCGGTTACTATGGAGGTCAAACTTCAGCCGAAAGCAAAAACTATACGTATTCTCAATTTTCTTCAATTATGGGTGCAAATAATGGTTCAGGTAAGGGAGCAGGTATTGTTGCTATAAATGGTAATAGACTTGTTGGTACAGAAGTGCATGCTTATAATGGAACAAGTTATGTTAATTTGGATTATAATTTAAATGGAAAGAAATATGAAATCACTTCATCATCAACAACTACATTTGCTAATTCAGGTAATGGATATGCAATAATTAAATTGATTTCAGTTCAATCTGAATAAGGAGAATATATGAAAAATAAAGCGAGTTTAATAATAACTATACTATTATTAGCAGTAGGATTTGCAGCTGTTTCAGCAACTTTAATTATAAACGGAAATGTAAATATTGGAGAAAATACGGATGATTTTAGTGTAATATTCACTAAAGCAACATTAGATGGGCAAGATGTTTATAATAATGTAATAGATGGTTCAAAAAAAACAATAACATTTGAAACAAGTGATTTAAAAACGCTTAATCAAACTTCAATACTTTCATATGAAGTAACAAACAATTCAGCAAATTATGATGCTGAAGTAAGTGTTAATTGTAAAGTAAAAGAAAATACAATAGCAAAATACACAAGTATCAAGAATGAATTAGAAGGAAATGCAACGAAAGTATTGGCAAAAGAAAGTGTTAATGGAACTTTAACTATAACCTTAAATAAAACAGCTACAGAAGAAGTAAGAGAAGAGTATGTATGTAAATTAACATTTAATGCAGTAGAAAGAAATGAATTAGGACAAGGGATTCCAAATCCAGTATCATTTACAACTGATAGTTGGCAAACTATACAAAAGGCGGTTCAAACTGGAAATACAGACTTATATAATATAGGAGATACAAAAGAAGTAGATTTAGGGTCTTTTGGAACACATACAGTAAGAGTAGCAAACAAAAGTGAATGCGAATCCGAAACAAGTGAAACAGCATGTGGATTTGTAGTTGAGTTTGCAGATATAATAACACAACACTCATTTAATAGCACAGAAACAAATGTAGGTGGATGGAGAGATTCTAAGTTACGTACATATATAAATGATACAATATATAAATCTCTTCCAAGTGATTTACAAAATGTAATAACTACAACCAAAGTAATATCAGGACATGGAAGTACAGGTGGAGAAAGTAATTTTGAGACACGTGATAAATTATATTTGCTTAGTACGCATGAAATATGGGAAGACGGAACAAGTAATCAAGTAAGTAAATATGATACATCTTATAGTAGTACAAAACAATTAGATTTTTATAAAAAACAGGGAGTAACAACAAATAATTACGTGAGTGCTATAAAACAATTTAATGGAAGTAATTTACATTGGTGGTTACGCTCCGCTCTTTTCAATTCAACTCATTATTTTCTTTTCGTCCGTATCGATGGTTACTGTGGTAGCAATTCGCTGACTTCCGCTTATGGATTTTCTCCAGCGTTTAGAATAGCATAAAAAAATATGTGATTTTGTTTTCACATATTTTTTATTTAAATAATTTTTTAAATAGTGAATTACCTAACTTTCTTCCAAAAGATGATGCAGTATTGGTAATCATTCTTTCACTTGCTTTACTCATAACGTTTTTTTCTTTTTTGGTAGTTTTCTTTTCTTTAACATTTTCTTTTTCTTCATTTTCTTTCTTTGTAAGAATTGAATTTATTATATCTGATGTTTTTGTATATTCAAGCTTATTTTCATATTTTCCATATAACCAGTTTGATTTAATATGGTTTTCTCTTTCAAATTGTTCGATTGTTCCTATTTTACTTTGAGGAGGTAAAATAGGAAATTTATCAACTATTGTTGGTTCACCATCTTCATTTTGTAAAGATATAAGAGCTTCACCAGTTTTTAAAGTTTTAATTGCATCTATAGTATTAAAATTTTCATTTTTTCTAAAAGAATCACTTGCAGCTTTTATAACTTTTTCATCAGATGGAGTATAACTTCTTAAAACATGTTGAAATCTATTTCCTAATTGCGCTAGTATTTCATCTGGAATATCTCCAGGACTTTGACTTATGAAATAAAGACCAACACCTTTAGAACGTATAAGTTTTACTATTTGAATAATTTGTTTAATTAAATGATCAGGCATCGAATCAAATAATAAGTGAGCTTCATCAAAGAAGAAAACTAATTTAGGTTTAACAGTATCTCCAACTTCAGGGAGTTCATTATATAAACTATTTAACATCCATAGCATAAATGTTTCATATAAAGTAGGTTTTTGGAATAATGTTTGAGCATCTAATATATTTATATTTCCATAACCAGTATTAACATCAAAATGTATTAAATCTTTTATATTAAAAGCAGGTAAGCCAAAGAAATAATCTCCACCTTCTGTTTCTAAAGATAAAATATTTCTTTGAATTGATCCAATTGATTGTAAAGTAACATTACCATAAGTTAAAGAATATTCTTTTCTTTTTTCTCCAACATAAGTAAGCATAGCTTTTAAATCCTTTAAATCAATTAAATCAAATCCTTCATCTTGAGCAATTTTAAAAGTAATAGCAAGCACTCCTTCTTGAGCATCAGTTAAATCAAGCATTCTTGCAAGTAATTTAGCTCCAATACTTTTAACTGTTGTTCTTATAGGTGAACCATTTTCCGAATAAACATCTAAGAAAGTAACTGGAAAACCTTTTACTTCAAAATTAGATATATTTAAACTTTCCAAACGACTACTTATTGTTTCAATAGAACCTGGTTTTATTAAACTAGCTAAATCTCCTTTAATATCACTTAAGAAAACCGGAACTCCAGCTTCTGAAAAACTTTCAGCTAATACTTTTAAAGTAATTGTTTTACCACTTCCGCTTGCACCTGTAATAAGTCCATGTCTATTAGCTTTATTTAAAAGTAAAGTAGCATCTCCTGATTCATTTCTTCCAATTAAAATATTTCCATTTTTATACATAATAGAACTCCTTTTTGCTTATAATAATTATAACACACCAAATAAAATTATCAGAATATAATATACTATGAAAAGATTAAAATATAGTGATTACTCTGGAGATGGAGTATTAATTAATTTAGATATAGAATATATTCCTTATCAAAAATTAATATATGAACCAGAAAAATATTTAAATAAAAATAGAAAATATTATTTTAAGTGTAAACATGGGGTAAAAAGTAAAGAAGTAGTAAGCATTTTAGAATTAAAAGGTTATGATGTAACTCAATTGATTTAAGAATTATTTTATTATATAATGGATGTGTGATATTTATGGACATGGTTATAGCAAGTGTAAATGAAGTATTAAACAATTTAGATTCGTGGATAGAACTATTCCTATCTAATTTAGGTATATGGGGAGCGTTGATAAGCTGTTTACTTATAACAGTTGAATCAATTCTTCCTGTTTTGCCGTTATGTGTATTTGTTACTCTTGTTTTTTATGCTTTTGGATCATTTTTCGGATTTTTTATAAGCTGGTTTTTTACTCTTTTTGGATGTTTTTTATCTTTTACGCTTATAAGAAGTAAATTTAGAAATTGGTTTGTAAATAAATTCTTAAATAAAAAAGAGAAGGGTAAACTCAATAAGTTTATGGGATATGTTGATAAAATGAGTGTTTCATCACTTGCAATATTAGTAGCGATACCATTTACTCCGGCATTTGCCGTAAATATAGCAGCTGGTTTATCTAATATGACTAGAAAAAAATATATGATAAGTATGATGATAGGTAAAGTATTTATGGTTTATTTCTGGGGTTATATTGGTACAACATTAATTGAATGTTTAACTCATCCAGAATATTTAATAAAAATAGTAATAATGCTTATACTTGCATTTGTAATAAGTAAAATAGTAAATAAATATTTACATTTAGATTAGAGGTTTATATGGTGTATATTATAAT
>CAKONX010000036.1 GCA_934098345.1 uncultured Bacilli bacterium | reverse complement strand
GATTTATCTGTACATATGGAACATGCTAAATGTGATTTAAGATATATGGATCCTGAAACTAATGAAAAATATACTCCTTTTGTAATTGAGCCAAGTGTAGGTGTGGATAGATTATTCTTAGCTATATTAAACGAATGTTATAAGATTGAAACTCTAGAAAATGGAGATACTAGAGAAGTATTTAAAGTAAAACCTTTCCTTGCTCCTTATAAAGTAAACGTTTTACCTTTAATTAAAAAGAATCATGCTGAAAAAGCAATTGAAATATATCAAGAATTGAGTAAATATTTTGAAACTTCTTATGATGAAACAGCTAACATTGGAAAACGTTATAGAAGAGCAGACGCTATCGGAACTCCTTGGTGTTTAACAGTTGATGATGAAACAATTAATAATAATCTTGTTACTTTAAGAAACAGAGATACAATGGAACAAATTACTTTAAATGTTGATGAAGTAAAAGACTACGTATTAGATAGAATTAAATTTTAATTAATGTAGGATAATTCCTACATTTTTTATTTCAAAGTGCAAAATTTGCACTTTGAGTTGCTGTTGTATATAGAGAAGAAATAAAATGATATTCAAGAGAGTTTATAATTACTCATTTAGTAATAAAAAAACTAGAAATAAAAAGATAATTTAGTAATTTTTTATTTACTCTAAATGTTTAAATGTGTTATTATATATATAGTTAATATACGGAGGTGGCATTATGGCATTTGAATCAATTAAAAAAGCTTTATTTCCAAAAGATGATGGTTTTGATGGTGAAGAAGAAGAAACTTATGAAACTGAAGCTAAAGATAATGGAAATAAAATGATTTTAGTTGAACCTAGAGCATACTCTGAATCTCAACAAATCGCAGATCATTTAAAAAGAAGAAATTCAGTTGTAGTTAATTTAAAGAGAGTTACAGCTGATCAAGCAAGAAGGATTATTGATTTTTTAAGTGGTACATTGTATGCTATTGGTGGAGATTTGCAAAAATTAGGTAATGGTATTTACTTATGTACTCCTAAAAACGTTACTGTTGATGGAAGAATAAGTGATGAAGAAGATAAAAAAAGTAAATCTAAAATAGAAGACGAAATGGATTTTTAATAATTAAATAAGGTGATGTAATGAAAAAATTTGATAGGAGTATTAATGGTTATAATGTTCATCAAGTAAATGCATTTGTAGATGATGTTATATCAAGAGTAGATGATATGATTACTAAGATGAAAAATAAAGACTTAGAAATCGATAGACTTGAAAAAGAACTTGAACATTATAAAAATATGGATGCTACTTTAAATCGCGCAGTTGTTATGGCGGAAGAAGCAGCAAGTAAATATAAAAATAATACTTTAGCAGAATCGGATTTGATTATAACTGAAGCTAAGAAAAACGCGAATAGAATTATTAATGACGCACTTATGAAAGCTGAAAGCTTAGAAGCAGATGCTGCTAGACTTAGAAGAAATATTGTTACATACAAACGAAGAATTAGAAGTTTAATTGAAGAACAAGCATCTATTATTGATGATTTAGATAAGGTTGATATTGACTAATATCTTCTTTTTTTTTATAATAAATTTGGAGGGTAGAGGTTAAATGAAGTATTTGATTACCGGTGTTAATGGTCAACTAGGCCATGATCTATTTAAGATTTTAAACGATGGGAAAAATTCTTTACTTGCTCCAAGCAGTAAAGAAATGAATTTACTTGATGAAAAACGTATTCATGAAGTAATTGAGGGTTTTAAACCTGATGTAATTATTCATGCTGCTGCATATACGGCAGTTGATAATGCTGATAAAAGCATAGAAGAAGCAGATAAATGTTTTTTAGTTAACAAGGTAGGTACCGATGCTATTGTTAATGCTGCAAGAAAAGTTAATGCAAAAGTGATATATGTTTCAACAGACTATGTTTTTGATGGTGAAAAAAGTGAACCTTATAAAGTTGATGATAAGGTTAATCCAGTTAATTGGTATGGTAAAACAAAATTATTAGGAGAAGAAAGTGTACTTGCATATGAAAAAGGTATGGTAGTTCGTACTCAGTGGGTGTTTGGTCTTAATGGAAAGAATTTCATTAAGACAATGCTTAAACTTGCAAATACAAAAGATGAACTCAATGTGGTGTGTGATCAATTTGGTGCTCCAACATATACAGTTGACTTAGCTAAAAAATTGGTTTTATTAAGTGAAAGTTTTGATAGAGGTATATATCATGCTAGTAATACAGGAGATATGTCTTGGTATGATTTTGCTAGAATGATTTTTGAAATGAATGGTATAGATATACCAGTTAATGGAGTAAAAACATTTGAATATAAAACTATAGCTGCAAGGCCTTTAAATACAACTTTAGATAAAAGTAAACTTATAAATGATGTTGGTATTATGAAAGATGCAAGTGATGCGTTAGAAAGATACATGAGTGAACTAAAAAATGATGAAGAAATGAAACTTGTGCTTAAGGAGAATAGTAAAAGATGGAAGAGATAGTATTTAGTAATGGTAGTAGAGCAATACCAACAAATTTACAAGATTGTTATATAATTGAGCCTGCAGTATTTGGTGATAATAGAGGATATTTTAGTCCATACTTTATTGCTAATAATATGGAACAATTAGGTTTTGAAAGAGTTGTTCAAACAAATAGAAGTTTGAGCTCTAAGGGAGTTCTTAGAGGTTTACATTTTCAAAAGAATCCATTTGCTCAAGCAAAAATTGTCGAAGTTCTTGCAGGTAAAGCAATTGATGTCGTAGTTGATATGAGAGTAGGATCTCCAACTTATGGAATGTCTACAGATGTGCTTTTAATGCCATATAATAAAGAAATTCCTGAAAGTGGAAGACAATTATATGTTCCGCGTGGATTTGCTCATGGTTTTATAAGCCTTGAAGATAATACGTTATTTCAATATATTATTGATAATGATTATGCTCCAAAAATGGAAGATGGTATTCTTTGGAATGATGAAGAATTAGACATTCCTTGGAATGATATGTTTAAATCATACGGTTTAACAGAAGATGATATTCTTTTATCTGAAAAAGATCAAGTTAGACTTCCTTTAAAAGATAGAGAAGAAATATTTACTTATACAAAAAGATTAAAGTAAGCAGACAAAAAGTTTGCTTATTTTTTTGGTGTGAAACTTTTTTGCCTAGATTTTCAATAAAAGTTTCACACTTATAAAACTTATCGTTTTAACAAGTAAAACAACATCTAAAAGCAATAAAATATTAATGCAGCAAAATGTGAACCGGAAATCATAAAATGTGAACCACAAATCATAAAATGTGAGCAAAAAAATGAAGATTTTTTAATTAGCATAGTTTTAAAATATTGTTTAATTCTACGAACTGCAAGAGAAATATGTGATAAATTGGGTAATCTTCCAAAACGATATGTTGCTAATAATATTATTAAACCATTAATTAATATTGGAAAATTAGAATATACAAATAAAAAATGTGTCAATGCAAAAAATCAAAAATATAAAACTAAGTAATAGTTTATTTTTTAGTGTATTAAATTGTATGTTATAATTTTTATAGGATGTGATTTTATGTTTAAACGTTTCTGTAAAGATATAATTAGAATAAATATATTATTAATTGCAATTGTGATTTTAAATTCAAATGTTAATGTTTATGCTAGTGGAGGTGCATTAAGAAAAAAATCGATTAAGACTTGCCCTAATGGGATAACTTATGGGCTTCATAGTGATGGCAAAGGTGGCACTCATTGGCATGTAGCAGTCACAAATGGTGAAAATTATTATCCTGATGGGGAAGCGATAATGAGCGATCCATGTCCTTCTTCTAAAAAAAATGAAGGAACTGCTGGTTCTACAAGTACTAATGCATCAAACAATGGAAAATCGAATACATCAGCTACTAAAAAAGCATCAAATGCTGGAGATAAGAAAATTACTACATCAAAAGTAGATACAAACAATGCAGAAACAAATACAACAGCATTAACAAAAAGCAATAATACTAATATATTGTTTATTAAAGTTAATGATAGATACATTAGTGATATCACGAAAGAGATGGATTATGAAGTAACAACTAAAAATATTAGTATTGATATTAAAACTGTGGATGAAAAGGCAACAACTGAAATAATTGGAAATTTGGAAGACCTTTTACTGGATGAAATTAACAAATACAAAATATTGGTTACAGCAGAAGATGGGACTCAAGACACATACTTATTAAATATAAAAAGAAATCAAATTAAGTCTGAAGTATATATAGAAGAGTTTAAAGCTAGTGGTTTAAAAGTTGATTTCGATTCAAATAATATCGGGAAAATTGAAATTCTTAAGTTTGAGCATCAATTTGATTATAGTTATAAGTTAAGCGATTCGGAAGCAACTTTAAATATATATAACTCAAACGGCAATATTATAAAATCTTTTGATAATGTAAAAATAGGAGATAAATATGAATTAGTTATTCTAGATAAAAATGGAAATATAAATAATTATTATTTAAATATCGTTTCGGCATCAACAACCAAACATGTTTTATTTTTTATAGTAATGATTCTATTTTTTGTTATTCCTACAGTTTTAATTATTTTATTAATAAGAAAGATTAATAAAATAAAAATTAATAAAATAAAATATAGAGTGATAATTGTTTAACATATAAATTACATTTTAAAAAATATTGATTAATATCAATATTTTTTAATGAATAATTATAATATTTATGGTAAAATAGTAATATCTGAAAACATGATTAATATTATATAAGCTGAAAGAGGGAAAAACATGGTAAGAAAAAAAGCAGAAAATGCGATAGAAGTTGTAGATATGACGAAAAACTTCAAACTCTTTTATGATAAACCAACAACTTTAAAAGAAAGGCTGGTTTTTTGGAATCATAAAAAGGCAGAAACGAGAACTGTTTTAGACAATATAAATATTAAAATAAAAAAAGGTGAAACGGTAGCGCTTATTGGGGTAAATGGATCTGGTAAGAGTACTTTACTAAAATTGATGACAAAAATCATTTATCCAACAAAGGGGAAAATTATTACTAATGGAAAGTTGACTTCTTTACTAGAATTAGGAGCTGGCTTTCACCCAGATTTTACTGGTAGAGAAAACATTTATTTTAATGCTTCTATTTTTGGATTAACAAGAAATGAAATTGATAAAAGACTTAATGATATTATAAATTTTTCTGAATTAGAAGAATTCATTGATAATCCTGTTAGAACCTATTCTTCAGGTCAATATATGAGACTTGCATTTTCTATAGCTATAAATGTAGATGCTGAAATTTTACTTATTGATGAAATTTTAGCTGTTGGAGATCAACATTTTCAAGAAAAATGTTTTGAAAAATTAAAAGAATTAAGGGATTCTGATAAAACTATAGTTATAGTTAGCCATTCCATGGGAGTAATAAAAGATATTTGTAAACGTGGGATATGGATTAATGATGGTAAGGTTCAAATGGATGGATCAATCGATGAAGTTGTAGATAAATACTTATCGGTTTGCCAATAGGAGGATTACAATGAAATTATTTAAAGATTTATATGCTTATAGAGAATTATTGAAATCAAATATAAAAAAAGACATTAGAGGTAAATATAAGGGTTCTTTTTTAGGAATACTTTGGTCTTTTGTAAGTCCTTTATTAATGACTTTAGTTTATGCATTAGTATTTCCTTTTCTTATGAGAGGATCACAATATGATAGTTATACAACATTCTTAATAATTGGAATATTACCATGGACATGGTTTACTACAAGTATTGCACAAGGAACCTATTGTATTATAGGTAATGGCGGGATTTTAAAAAAAGTATATTTTCCAAGGGAAATATTACCAATATCAGTTGTTACAAGTGGAATGGTCAATTATTTAATTCAATGTTTAATTATAGTTTTATTTATAATAATTAATCACCGACCAATAACTATGAATTTATTGTTTTTGCCTCTTATAATGTTGGCTCAATATTTATTTACGTTGGGTATTGTCTTTATAACTAGTGCAATAAATGTTTATGTTAGAGATTTAGAATATATAGTTAATTTTATCATACAATTATTATTTTATGGAACACCAATACTTTATGAATTAAGCATGTTTGCAGCAGCACCTAAATGGATTTATATTTTGATGAAAATAAATCCAATGTCGGTTATTATAACAAGTTATAGAGATATATTTTATTGGGGAAATTTACCACATGTTAAATCTCTTATAATTGTTACTATTGCATGCCTTATTTTGTGTTGGATTGGTCTTACAATATTTAGAAAATTATCTAAGGGATTTGCAGAGGAGATTTAAAATGAAATTAGCTGCAGTTGTTGTTTTTTATCACCCTGATGAAGAAAATATTAATTATTATAAAGAATATGAAAAAGAACTTGATAAACTATATATAGTTGATAATTCAGATGATAGTCTTATTAGAATTAAAGATACAGATAAAGTGAATTATATAAAATTGAACGAAAATAAAGGAATTGCTACGGCATTAAATATTGGCGCAGAAAATGCTATAAAAGATGGTTTTAAATGGTTGCTAACCTTAGACCAAGATAGTAAAATTTCTTCTAAAAATATTAATGATATGAAGAAATTTATAGAAAAACATAAAGATGAAAAAGATATTGGCTTAGTATCTCCTTATCAAGATATTGGAAAAAATGATGAACTTCCAAAAGATGAATATGAAGATATAATTGAAATTATGACATCTGGCAATATAATTAATCTTGATGCTTATAAGAAAATAGGGGGATTTAAAGATTGGTTGTTTATTGATTGTGTTGATACTGAATATTGTATGAATTTACATAAAAATAAATATAGAGTTTTAAGACTAAATCGAGTTGTAATGAAACATCAATTAGGAAATCTAATTATACATAATTTTTTAGGAAAACCTTATGATACTTATAATCATAATTATATAAGAAGATATTATATTGTTAGAAATAATTTTTATATTTGGAGTATGTATGGTGATATCTATCCTGAATATTGTGAACATTTAAAAAGAGTGCAAAAAGGTCAGGTAAAAAGAATTATAATGTTTGAAAAAGACAAAAATAGAAAATTGAAAATGATGTATAAAGGATACAGAGATTATAAAAATGGTATTAAAGGAAAGTTGGAAGTAAGATGAGAAAACAAACAGTAGTAAATGCAACAAAAATTTTATTTAAGGAAGGACCTGTTAAATTCATTAAACACACTGTATATCATATAAATTATATGAATAAGAAAAAAAACAATGGGTTTAAATATTCAATGAAAGATGTATTATTTATTAACGGCTGTCCAATAGATTATTGTGAAAGATATCGAGTTCATCACAAAATGGAAGAACTGATTGCAAATAATTTAACAGTAGATGAGGTAGTTCCTTCACAACTATATGAAGATACAATAAAATACTATAGAGCATTTGTTATTTACAGAGCTCCTTGGACTGAACATCTTGATAAATTTGTTAAGTTATGTAAAGAAAACAACAAAATTGTATTTTATGATATTGATGATTTAGTTTTTGATTTAAAATACACGAATAATATAAAAGAATTAGATAAATTATCTAAAGAACAACGTGATGAATATGATGATGGAGTTATAAGATATGGCAAAATGCTTGATTGTTGTGATTATGGAATTACAACAACTAAAGTAATTGCTGAAGAAATGAAAAAACATGTCAAAGATGCATGTATAGATAAAAATATAGCAAGTTTAGATATGCAATTTTATTCTGAAAAGGCTATAAAAAATGTGGAAAAAGATAGCGATAAAATAATTATTGGTTATGCAAGTGGTTCAGTTACTCATAATGCAGATTTTCAAATGATTTCATCTGCAATAAAAAAAATAATGGATAAGTATGATAATGTTTATTTTAATTTTATTGGTGCAATAAGTATACCTGATGATTATAAAAAATATCGTGATAGAATAATTGTTTCGCCATTTGTTGATTTTAAGCAATTACCAGCTGTTTTAAGAAAAATTGATATTAATTTAGCACCTCTTGAAGATACGTTTTTTAACTCGGCAAAGTCGTCAATAAAATGGATGGAAGCTGCTTTTGTTAAGATTCCAACAGTAGCTTCTGATGTTGGTAATTTTCGAGATTGTATTACAGACGGTGTTGATGGGTATTTATGTAAGGAAAATGAATGGTATGATAAAATAGAAAAATTAGTGATTGATTCAAATCATAGAAAAGAAATGGGAGAAAATGCTTATAAGACAGTTTATTCTTCATATACTCCAATCACAAGTGGACATACTGTTGCTGATTTTATAAAAAGTAAACTTAATAAAAATATAATGTTTATAATCCCAGCTGCCAATATATCTGGCGGAGTTATGGTTGCCACAAAACATGCTGCAATTTTAAAAAAACATGGATACGATGTTAGTTTGTTAAATACGGATTTAGATACTATGAATGTTAAAAAAATGTATGATAATGGTACTTATATAAATGTAATTTCAGTGATAGGTCTACTACCAGAACAGGAAATAGATGTTTTAGTTGGAACTATGTGGTTTACAATTACTTATACTAAAAGCTATCCAAAATGTAATAAAATAAAATATTTAGTTCAAGGTAAAGAGAGTCAGTTTTATGGAGCTGATCGCGTAGATATGCTCTTAGCAAATGCAACATATAGAAAGATTCCTAATGTTGAATATTTAACCGTATCTAAATGGTGTCAAAATTGGTTAAAAACCGAATTTGATGTAGATGCAAAATATGTTCCAAATGGAATAGATTTAAGTATTTTTCCATATAAAGAGAGAAATTTTGCAAATAAGATTAATATTTTAATTGAGGGGGACTCATCAAGTTTTTATAAAAATGTTGATGAATCATTTAAAATTGCAAATAAATTAGATAAAAATAAATATAATATTATTTATTTATCATATAATGCAAAACAAAAAGAATGGTATAATGTTGATAAATCTTATAACAAAGTTAATCATGACGAAGTTTACAAAATTTATCAAGAAGCAGATATATTGTTAAAGTCAAGTTATTTAGAGTCATTTTCTTATCCTCCGCTTGAAATGATGGCGACAGGTGGAATTGCAGTAGTTGTTCCTAATGATGGAAATATTGAATATTTAACTGATGAAGAAAATTGCTTAATGTATGAATTAGGAAATATTGATGAAGCTATTGGAAAAATTGAAAGAGTTAGTAATGATAGAAAATTAAGAGAGAAACTTATTAAAAATGGTAAAAAAACAGCTGAAGAACGTTCGTGGGATAAAATAGAAAAAAGTATTATTGATTTATATGAAAAATAATTGTGTCTAAAAATACAATTATTTTTTATTATAGTAATTTGATTCCATTTACTAATTAACTTATGAATGGTATAATTAAAAATATGTAAGGAGATAAATTATGATGTGTAAATTCAATAAATATATTAAGAATATTCTTAGTAACAAATATTTAAAATTTATTCTTTGCGTAATATTTTTTTATGCTTTTATAATTTTATTGCATCCAGATGTGTTAAAAGTTTCATATTTACATGCAGAGGATGGAAAATATTTTTTTGGAGCTTGGGTATCAGATGGATTTAAGTCATTGTTTTTTACTCAAGGTGGATATTTATGTTTAGTATCAAGAATTATTGGAGGGCTTGCATTTTTGCTTTTTAATATTACCGATTCGGTATATATAATAGGAAATTCGATTGAAACTCTTTCAACACTTTTTACTGCTGTTGTATTTGCTTGGTTTTGTTCAGAAGAATTTGATTTTTTTATAAAAAAGCGTTATAAAAGGGGACTTTATTCTGTAATATTAATTACACTTTTTTCAGTACATTATAGTGTATTATACAATGCAGTTGGTATTCATTGGATGTGTGGCTTTGTAACTTTTTTAGCCAGTATTAAATTATTGAATAATCAACTTCCATCTTATAAATTCTTACCATTAATATTAGTATCAATTGTTTCTTCAGCATCTTCAATGATTCTAGGTTTTGCTTTATTATATTATCTATTGAAAAATATTAATATAAAAGATATTAAGGGGAGTTTAAAAGAACATTCTAAACACGATTATATTAAATTTGTTCTTATGGGTTTATTTATGTGTGTTCAAGCTTATTTCATATTATTTGTTGGAGAGAAAACAGTTGGAGGAATTTCCAATAGTTTAACTGATATATTATTTTATACTTTAAATATGTTTTTATCATTACCGTTATCAATATTTGGACCGATTGCATTTAACATCATTAGTGACTTAGGATTGAATGTTTATCTTGGATCAGTGTTGTGGATTATCTTAATAATATTTGTCATGAAAACTGGTAAAACTAAAATGTTGTTACTTTGTGCAGTTGATATATTCTTTCTATATTTTATGACATTTTACAAAAATACGACTTTGTTAGAGACATATCAAGGACTTATAAGTTTTACAATCTCTTTTTATAACTCATTACCTAGTATGATTTTTTTAATGATGGTTATTTTGGTTTTTGATCAATTTAAGATAAAAAAGTTGTTTGATTATGTAGTTTGTTTTGCAGCTATCTTTTTAATAGTGTTCTATACTTATAAAAATAATAGTTATCAACCTGATTTTAATAAAAATACAAATTTTGATAAAGTCTCTAAATATGTTGAATCGAAAAGTAGGTATTATACAAATGTGGGAATCACACCTTACAATGGATGGTGTGTAAAAATACCTGTTAATAAGAAATATTGTGAGGAAAATGCTTGTGAAAAGAGAAATGTTTACTAAAAATGCTAAAATAATTAAATTTTTGATTACTGGAGGTAGTAGTACTTTATTAGATTTTATTGTTTATATGACTTTATCTTCTTCATTAGGAATAACCATATCAAAATTTATGTCTATGACTATTTCAAGTATATATTCATTTTTTATAAATAAAAATTGGACATTTTTAAATAAAGAAAAAGTTTCATCAATTTTAGTTATAAAATACATTCTTTGTGTCGTAGTTAATATAATAATAAATTCTGTTACTAATATATTAATTTATAATTTAACGGGAAATAAAATTATTTCTTTTATTATCGCGACGGGCATAGCAATGATTGTAAATTACACAATACAAAAGAAGATTGTTTTTAAGGAGGATCAATAAAAATGAAGTATTCAATAGTGTTACCATGCTACAATGAAAGTGAATCTCTAGATGATCTAGTAAAAATAATTAAAAAATTCCCCAAAAAGTATAAATGTGAATTTATTTTAGTAGAAAACGGATCAACAGATGATAGCAAAAAATTCTTTGACACAAGTGAATCTTTTGATAATAAATATATTAGAAAGGTCTATGTTAAAAAGAATCAAGGATATGGTTATGGAATTATTCAAGGGCTTAAAGAATCAAGGGGAGAGTATGTTGGATGGTTGCATTCGGACTTGCAATATAATCCAATGGACTTGACATCGTTTTTTGATTATATAGAAAAACATTTTGAAGATAGAATATTATTAAAAGGAAAAAGAAAAAATCGTAAAATAGTTGAATACATTTTCACATTTGGAATGGGAATTTATGACTCAATTTTATTTAAACATAAAATGTCGAATGTTATGGCAATGCCTGTAATATTTAATAGGGAATTACTTGACTACATTGACTTGTTCCCTTTTGATTATACAATAGATATTTTTATATATGGGCTTGCGTTAAAGAAAAAATATAATGTTAAACATTTACCAATATATTTAAAAAATAGGGAAAGAGGGGTTTCTTCTTGGAACACTGGCTTCGTTTCCAGAATTAAACAAAGTAAAAAAATGATGAACGGAAGTGTAAAAGTAAGAAACGCTTTAAAGGAGATTGAGTAAAATGAAAAAAATACATTTAATAATGCCAATGGGAGGAGCAGGATCTAGATTTTTTAAAAACGGATTTGTAATGCCAAAACCATTAATCGAAATAAATGGTTATCCTTTTCTTTATTGGGCAACTTTATCAATAAATAGATTTGTTGATGTAGAGGATATTACTTTTGTTGTATTAAAGCAACATATTGAGGAATTTAAAATAGATGAGATTATAAAAAAATATTTTCCACAAGCTAAAATAGATGTTATACCAGAACTTTTAAACGGAGCTGTATTAACT
>CAKONX010000035.1 GCA_934098345.1 uncultured Bacilli bacterium | reverse complement strand
GTCACCCGTAAATTACAGGTTACAATCCTCTAATTAGAAACTATTAATAAACTGTCCAACTTTTGGGGTTCAGTTCAGTTTAACTTGCTTATTTTTTTATATTATATGTTATACTTAATTTAGTAAAAAATGAAATAAGAGGTAAAAATGAAGTTAGGAATAGATATTGATAACGTAATTTCAGATTTTAATACAAGTCTATTAAAAGACTATATTAAACATGATAAAGAATTAAGAAATACTGGTATTATTAATAAAAACGCGAGTTATATAAGAGAAGGTATGTTTGACTGGACTGATGAAGAAGAATTAACTTATTATAAAAGCAATATTGAAAGAATAACTGCAAGTTTAAAACCTATTAAAGATGCTAGAAAATATATAGATAAATTACACGAAGACGGACATTCTGTTTATATCATTTCTGGCCGTGACAATGGAGATTATAAAGATCCCTATAATCTTACTGAAAAATGGCTTAAAGAAAATAATATATATTATGATGAATTAATTTTAGTAGATTTTTATAGTAATCATGGTAAATTAAATAAATGCTTAGAATATAATGTAGATATATTATTAGATGATTCAATTCGTCTTTGTAGTGAATGTATCAATGGTGGAGTAAAAGCAATTTTAATGAGTACAGATTATAACAAGAATTCCTCTTTAGAAAGAGTAAACAGTTGGAAAGAGTTTTATAATTATATTTCAAATTACCAAAGTAAAAAATTTAATGTAATTTTAGATACTGATGCATCTAATGAATGTGATGATTAATTCGCTATAGCATATATGTTGAAAAGTCAAAATATATTTAATGTAGAAGCTATAACAATTGCGCCTTTTTCTCACAAAAGTAAAGGTGTATTTCCAAAAATAAGGTCAAAAAATTTCATATGATGAAATATCTAACTTGTGTAATTTAATAAAATTTAATACTAAAAATAAATTATTTAAAGGCTCAACTGACTATATTCAAAACGGATATGATGAAGATATTGATGCAGTAAATAAAATTATAGAAATAGCTTTAAAAAATGAAAAAACATATATTATGTCAATAGGATCTTTAACTAATGTTGCATTAGCAATAAAAAAAGAGCACACTAAAAAAGATGTGATACACACACCTTTACTTGTTTTCTTCTTTGTTTGTTAAGTCTTGAAATAACTCGGTAATATGAATACCTAACACCTTTGATAAATGGTAAAGACTACCTACTGAAATTGTTTGAAATACTTTGTCGCTTTCTAGGTTGCCGATAAAATTTAAAGCATAGTTGCTTGCTTCGGCTAGTTTTTCTTGGGTAAAGCCTTTATCTTTTCGTAGTCTTTTCAAGTTTTGGCCTATCACATAGTAGATATAATTTTTGTCGTTTTTATCGTCTTTCATAGCCTCACCACCTCTAAATAAATTATCTCAAAAATAAGTTTTCCTCTTTATCTATTGTTCGTAGATAAAATATGTTATAATGTTAAAGAAAGAAGTTTGACTTTATGGCTTTAATTAAAGAAGGAGAGTGTGCTCGTATGAAAAAAATTAGTTTAATGTTATTATGTGGAGTTATTTTATTGGGTGTATGTGGTTGTAGTAACAAAGAAGAAAGTAACGGAAACAAAAATGATGTAACAGGTACTTATAATATTTCTTTTACAAATGACGATATTGAGTGGAAAGGTACATTAAAATTGTTTGATAGTAATGAGTGTTACATTGAAACACATCGCAAGAGAGATTGGCACACAACTGATAATGAAACAGCCGATTGTAGTTATAATGTTTTAGATAATGAAATAACTTTTAAATATCGTGTACTTGGCGAAAACTACGAAACTGATACTTGTACTATTGTTAAAAATGGGCTAGAGTGTGAGCATTTACTATATTTATATGCTTATAGTAAAGATATATGGAAGAAAAAATAGTTAAGTAAATCTATATAGGACGAGGCGACCGAGTTTTGCCAAAGTCAAGCATGAGTTACTAAACCCCACCCGTATTGCTCGGCTATGCAAGATAAGAGTTTGTGCGACGCACAAACTTTTTATATTGTCAATAGGTTTCAAGCTGGAATATATAGACTTGGTGCAACTTTAAGCACTACCATAGCAATTATACTATGCTTGCAATAACTCTTTTTAAATGCCTTATATTGCCTTAATATGAGGTGTTTTTTATGGCTCGATCCGAGTGGATTTTAACCTATAAAGTAATACAAGTATCTTTTGTATATTTTTGGTTGTTATTGTTTCCTCTTAAGTAGGGGTAAGTGATTATTGCTACCCTATAAGACACGGGAGGTTTGTATCAATGAATTATTACACTACAAAGGAAATAAGCGAGATTTTAGGGCTATCAATTAAGACTATTCAAAAGTTAATTAGAACAGGACAACTAAAAGCATTTAAGGTTGGTGGTCGTTTCATAGTCGAAGAAAGCACACTAAAAGAATACATCAATGCAAGACAAGTATAGACTTAACAAGCACTAGATAACATTTTTATAATTGTATCAATGAAAGGGGAAAAATATTTTAATGGGGGCAAGATAAATGGCAAAAATTGATATGGAGCAAGCCTCGTGGCAAGATGTATTGCAAGCAATAAAAGAAAGCAATATCAATTATGGCAAAGACTATGACATCTATACTTATTGTCACTATGACAAAGGCAATAGGGGACCAACCGGGCCTCAAGGAGCAGATGGTATTAATGCTGTACGTTCTGCATATCTAGTAACATTCAATCCAAGTACAGAAGAAAATGAAATATCTATTGAACCAAATGGTAGATTACCAATAGACCGAAAAGAAATTATTACTAATTTGATAACACTAAATGATGATAAAACCATCAAATTTAATGAAGCAGGGCACTATAAACTAACATTTATAGTCTCTACATACATTCAAACAAATGATATAGCATTTGACCCACATAAAGATTTTATATCTATTGATTTCAGACAAATAAATACTGATAACATATATATAAGGACCAGCAAATGGATATTTAATGAAAAGTCAACACAAATAATAGTCCAAGGAATAATTGTTGTAAATGACATAAATAATATATATGAATTAAGTAATCTTGGTAAATTCAAAATATTCTTAAATACTCTAGATATAATAGATATCAATACACATTCCTATTTTTCTAATACTTTACTAACCATAAACATAGAATATTTAGATAACCAAAAAGATTAAATAATTAGTGAAAATGATATAGAAAATAACTATATCATTTTCTTATGAATAAAATTAATAGAGGTGTTTAAATGAATAAATATAAAATTAGTGTATATGCTATCTGTAAAAACGAAGAAAAGCATATAAAAAGATGGTACGAATCAATGAAAGAAGCAGATGATATCTATGTTCTAGATACAGGTTCTACCGATAATAGTGTGAAAGAATTAAAAAAACTAGGAGTGCATGTCACCAAAAAGAAAATAGATCCATGGAGATTTGATATAGCCAGAAATGAATCATTAAATCTAGTACCTAAAGATACCAACATATGTGTATGTACAGATTTAGGTGAAGTATTATTACCAAGGTAATGTTAAAGAAGCAATTAAATATTTGAAAATAGCTATAGAAATGGAACCAAATAATGAAAGACTACAAAATAACTTAAAGTTAATGAACGAAAAAAAGTAAAAAAGAACACCTCAATGAGATGTTCTTTACTAAAATTATATTGTATGTTTTTTTAAGTAAATAGCTGTACCAGTAATTCCAATAAATGAACTACCAAATACCAACCACCAAGATTTAATTCCATCATATGTTTTAGGATTATCAATTGTTCCTTTATTAGGATCACTGATATTTTCTTGGCTTAGTTCAGCCACTGTATATTCACTAAAATGCTTTGTTTTAAATGTTAAAACATCATTTTCTACTGTAACAGAATGAGTTTCTTTATTACCATTTTCATCAATATAATAGACAATCATATTTTTTCCCTTTAAAGTGTCAGGAACAGGTATTTTAACGATAAACTCACCATTATCTAATTTTGTAATATAACTATTCTTATTATTAGAGAATAATTTTATATCAAATATCTTAAAGTTACTAGTTTCTAATAATTTTGATACTTTATCATAATAATCTCCAGAATTAATTTCTTGAACCTTTAATGAAGTATCAAGTGGAATTATTGAACTATCACTACTAATACTAATATTAGTAATAATATCTTTACCATTATAAACAGGATTTTCAACTGTAGATAAATCCTTCTTTTGGATAAAGAATTTAACCTTAGTATTATTTATCGTAAAGACATAATAATTACCATCTGTAGTATTAGGATCCAATATTTTGGGTTCAACTACTGTTTCGCTTTCATTCAAAGCACAAGTCTCATCACAAGTAATGCTTAAACTCTTATTATAAACTTCCTTTTTTAGAGACTCTAATGTTCCTCCAAGTTTGATATCAACGTCAATATTTAGTGTATCTTTAATTCTTTTTTTAGCAGCCGCAATATAACTCTCTGAATTATCTAAAGTATCATTTGGAATATACAAAACTTTATTTTCTATCATTGCCATATCAGTATATGAATAAGCAACACCATTATAGTAAGCTATCATATATCCAAAGCCACCACCATATAAGTAATCATCACTAGCTAAACCAGCACGCATATCCATTCTATATGTTAAGTTACTACCCTCGCTAACTTTATTAAAGTCAGCAGAATATTTAATCAAATTACCATAAAAGTCAGTATTTACACCAGAAGTATTCATATTATAATAATAATTAATAAGTCCTAAGTCTTCAATTCTATACCCAGTAAGCATCCAGTTATCATCTGAGAAGCTAACCTTTTTAAACTTACCAAGCATAGTATTAACATAATTTAATACTTTAGTATTTGCATCAGTATATTCAAGTTTAGCATTAAATGACTTATAATCTCCACAAGCTTCATATGTACTAGCTTGTACAACTTTACATATATCAACCTGAATATTAGTAAAATCAGTAGCATTAGGATCAACAACTGGCATAACCCAATAACCATCACTAGCTAATTTATTAATTTCATAATAAACAAGTGCATCGATATCAGTTGAACTTTTAGCTTGTACAGAGTTAACCTTAATAACACCACCAGGGGCAATTCTGTTAAATTCATCATCAAGTTCATCTGCAAAAACTACATTAGGTACAAAAAATAATCCGATAACTAAAACAAACAATAATCTAAATTCTCTTACCTTTTTCATATATCCTCCTTCTCAACACAAGTATAACATTGTTCTTAATTAAAAGCAAAACCAAATCATATAAATTTCTAATTACTAAACATATTTTCAATAATAGTAATTAAGTAATTAGCTGTATCATCATCAATATTCTTTGCATTTTTAACAAAAGTTCTTATATCAGACAAATTAAACCTAAATGAGGAAGTATACTCTTTACCAAAGCTTTCAAAGAAAGATTCTATTACTTGTTTTAATTTTTCTTTATCTAACTTTTCTAATCCTAAAATCCATTCATGAAACTCCATTGCAGACTTAGAAAATTTATCTTCTATAAAATATTGTCCAAATATATTCCACGATGTTGGATAATGCTGATTAAAAGCTAATTTATCACTAGCAACAACTATATAATTATCATTATTAAGAATAGTTCCTACTACTGAAGATGATGGTAATATATTTATTAGTTTAGTTTTTAATTTTTCATATTTTAAAGAGTTATATTCTTCATTTCTAAAACCAGGCCCATCAAAATTATAAATCTTTTTAATTTTTTTAAATTTCTTTGATTCCATACTACCTGACATAGCTAAATTTCCACCTTTAGAATGGCCAACAACATATACATTATTATCAAAGAAATTAATATTTTTATCCAAATAATCTATAGCCTTTTTCTGAGTATAAGTAGGGTATTCATAAATAAGTCTACAATTTTCTAACCAACCTATCATTGAATTATCAGTACCCTTAAAGCTAATAATAGTATCTAGATTAATTCTAAAAGTTACAGCTCCAAACTGTGTTTTATTCGTTAAAATATTTACAAAATTACTTATTTCTAATTTTTCATATCTTTTAGAATCTTTGATTAATTCTAATACCTCATAAGCCATTGGAATCATCACACTAGGAAAATCTTTTTTAAAATTTAAAGCATAATCATATAATTCATTTATACTTTTTACATCAGCAAAAGAAGATACAGGTAAATAAACCAAAATAGCACACATTAAACTATCTAGGCTATTCCATTTTACTTCACATAAGGAAGTATTTTTATAGTATTTTAAATAATCATATATTGTATACATATCTAAATCCATCCTCCTATTAAACATCTATTATTTGAACACATTATAAAATAAAATTATAGTTTTTGTAAATGCCAACATAAAATTTCACATATCTAATTGTCAATTTTTATTTATTGATCTAGCTATCTCTTTAAATGTTCTTCTTTCCATTAATTTTTTCTCAATATTTAATCTTTCATCAAATGATAAATGCTTGTTTTTCATAATTAATCACCCTTTAAATTTAAGATTACAAACACTATCAGTTGAAATATTATAGCGATTTGTAGGGGAGGTACTGCAATTACTTACTGTTATTACTGTTGCATTTACTTTTACAATTCAATACACAAAAAAATCATTCTTTCGAATGATTCATATATATAAGTTCGGATTTTCCGAACAGATTCCTCAATGGAGCGATAACAAAGGTTATTCAAAACTCCTAAAGTAAAATTAGCAAATAACTAGTTCCTATAACAATATTACCAAATTAAGAATAATCTGGCAATATGATTTTTCAACTTTTTGTTACTTTATTTTTGATTAAAAATTATATTGTGAAATTATGTTTCCATCTTCATCATAAATTGTTGAATCAGCATTTGCTATATATAAAACTTGAAATTCTGGATTATCAAGTGTATATCCTGCTTCAATCATCCAATCAAATTCATCTATCATTGCTTGTTTTACTGCCATATTATTGCTATCATCTACTAGTTCACAATTAATTCTTATCCAATTTTCATTGTCATAGGCAACAATACATACATGATTATCTTTTTCAATTTGTTTAGATACATTCTTGTGTTTATTTGTAATTACATAAATTTTATTATCAAACAATACTGGATCTCCAAATGGTCTGCAACTTGGTCTTCCATCATTAATTGTAGATACATAATTTATTTGTGTATTTTCCTTTAAAAATTTAAAAGTCTCATTCATATTCATTTTCTCCTTATTTTTTCTCTAATATTTTTTTATCATTCCATATTTCATTTGTATGTTGGGTAAGTGCCATTATAAATGCTTCTCTAGTTAAATCTATTCTATTAATTATTCCATTAGTAACAAAATTAATACCGCCTTTGCCACTTCTTAAATCATTTTGCTTAAATATTTTATCCATAACTTTTCCTAAATCAGTTGAAATTATCTCATCAACATATTTGTCTGGTACAGGGAAAGCAGGACTTGTTCCCCAGCTTTCATAACCATTTTTATCTTTAATAACAGCAATATTGATAATAACCCATTTACCTAACAAATTAGTTATTCCTGATTCTACACCTAGAAAATATTCAGCATCTATACCATTTTCTAGAGCATATTTCATTAAATTATCAACACGATTTCTAGCACCTTCATATATTTCATTATTTACTGGTTCTTCGCTAACATCTGATGAAACTGGAATACCATCAATTTCAAAATCATCAAAATAATTTTTAAATGCTTCTGTCGCTCCTTCGATTTTTCCTGGATTTTTTGTTCCTATTAATACTTTCATTACTTTACCTCCTTAAAACCATTTCTGCTCCATAACCAAAGTGATGTATGAATGTCAATTGGTTTATATTTTGTATTTTTAAATAGTTCTTGTCATTTATCTATAACAATTTGTTGAACATTACTAGAATTAAATTCATTATCTGTAATTAATCCTAATTTATGAGTTGCCTTACATACATGAGTGTCTGGAGCAACAGTTAAATTTTCTATATTTGTATATTTTCTATCAGTATACTGATAGATTACATACATCCAATAATTGCAAATTTTAGTTCCAGATAAGTACGGAAATTTCTTTTTATTTTCTTTTTGAATATAATTTCTAATTTTATCTACATTGTTATCTAAAGTATTAAATAATTTTCTTATATCACCATCAAACAATTCAACAAAAGTATTACAAAGTGATAACCATATTTCAGTTTGTTTTTGCTTTTGCAAAGCAACTTTATATTTAGTTAAAGCATATTGCACTTCTTCAAAACTTTTCTCTAAACACAATTTAGGATTAAATACAAATTTTGTTTCTTTATCATTATATGTTTTTAATGCACTCTCCCAAAGAGTATAAGAGTTTCTTTGATAATTTAATGCCATTGGTAAAGTGAAATATAAATAGTTTTCTAAAGAATATTTTTCAAAATGAGGATTTGCATCTTCTGGCATTACTTCACCACCAAGTTCGCCATTATTATACATTTCTATGGGCTTATCAACTTGATCTAATATTTCCTTTTTATTCATAACTTTCTCCAACTTCTAAATAAAATTATACTATAAATCAGCACTTTTTACTATCTTTCATAATCATCTTTTTCATTATTTTTGTTATTTTGAATAATATCAATATCATTATCATCAAGTATATCTTCATCATATAAATCATTTATGAAGTCATCATATTTATTAGAAGAAAAGAATTTATTTTGTAAAAATTCTATAAACTTTTTCCATAATTCTTTAAAATAATCAACTATTTTTTGTAATTCTGATACCTTATCTTCTAACTCATCAATAGTTTCATCGGCATCATTTAAATCATATTCTAATTCTTCAATTCTATCATCACGAGTTTGTATTTTCTTTTTCAAATTTCTAACTTCATTAGAATGATCCCTTAAATCATCCTCATATTTTTGTAAGACTATATTTATATCACTTTCCTTTCTTAAATAACAAAAAAACTAACTATTTCTAGTTAGCATTTATTACTTAAACTCGAAAAGTTCGAGTTTCCTATCAATCTGGAGCCTTAACTATACACGTATGTGAAAAATTATACTCCCAAGATTGATTAAATCAACTGATAAATAAATTACATCATTTCTAGATAAATTTTCAAGAGAATATGGAAGAATTTTAGTGATTATGGTATAATTTTATTAGTTAAATTATTTAATTTAAAAGAAGGTTTCTATGTTTCAGTTAGAAAATATATTAACCTATGTAAGTGCTAATATACAAATTATAGGAATATTTATAGCGATTGTTGGTGGCTTAGTAGCAACAAAATTGCTTAATATGAAAATCGAAAAAGATGCATTAAAAGAAAAACTCATTAAAATAATTAAAGAAATTAATTTCTATAATAATAAAAAAATAATGGATGAAGAACAACTTTATGAAATAAATAGAATTGATTACATTAATTATATATATGAAAAAGTTAGACAAAAAGATTTTAGAATTGAAGATTATGATACTTGCAACTTAACCATTGAACAAAGAAGAAAAATTGTAGATGAAATAAACGAAATATTTAATAATGCTATTGATATTTTCAAAACAGAACATTCAATGGATGATATTCCTAATATTATAAAACAAAATCATATTGCTGAAGGCACTATTGAATATCTGTTATATGAATATGTAGGTAAAAAAACTAGAAAAAGAAAAACAAATTCACTTGGAATGCTTGATTATACAGATATAGATTTTTCAAACCCACAAATAGCACCTCTTTCAGATACTTTATTGGAAAGAAAATTAATTAACAGAATCGATAAATCTGATGAATTTATTGAATGGAAACTTATAGAAAAAGAAGATATTGAATCAAAGTTATGTGCTCTAAATAATATAAATGTTAAAAATGATATTATATTGTTCATTTCTATAACCTTTTTTGCTATTATATTTCCACAAATAATTTTATCCATCTATCCAATATTCATTAAATTTAAATGGTTAAAATATATTTTTGCAATTTATAATATAGTAGTTTTTATAATTTCAATGTTTTTGATGCTGCTATATATTTTTAAATTGTTTTTGGATATTAAAAAAGAGAAATAGGAGAAATTTAATATGAATACTAATAATAATGGATTTGTAAAAATGTGGGATAATTGGTCTAAAAGACGTAGTAGTGTACCTGTTTATGATTTATGGCTAGATGAATATAAAGAGATTTTAGAAAGCAATAAAGATAACGAAATATTAGATTTGGGTTGTGGAATTGGTGCTGATACTCTTTATTTAATAGAAAGAGGCTATAATGTTTTATCCTGTGATTTTTCTAATGAAGCATTAAAAAGTATTCAAGATAATATCCCTAATAGTAAAACTTTATATTTAGATATGATGAAAAAATTTCCTATTAAAGATAATACATATTCTTTAATCATTGCTGATTTATCTCTACATTATTTTGATAATGAAACAACTATACATATAATGAGAGAAATAAAAAGAATTTTAAATAATAATGGAATATTATTATCAAGAGTTGCTTCGGTTAATGATTTTAACTTTGGAGCAGGTGTAGGAGAAGAATTAGAAAGAAATTATTACTTTGAGGGAGATTATACTAAAAGATTTTTTGATTTTGAAGATATAAATAAATACTTTGGCATAATTGGTAGCGTTGAAGCAGAGAAAACACAGATGACTAGAAATGAAGATGAATATTTAAAACCTAAGATATTATATAAAGTCAAAGTAGATAAAGGAAAATGACAATTATGAAAAAAATTTATTTAGTACATTGTTGAGATGGTACAAGTAATGATGGTTGGTATCCTTGGCTAGATAAAAAAATAAGTAATACTGATAACGAAGTAATTAGATTTAATATGCTAGATACGGCTAATCCAAAAATAAAGAAATGGGTTTCTGAATTAGAAAAACAAGTTAGTGAATTAGATGAGAATACATATTTTGTAGGGCATAGCATAGGTTGTCAAACTATAATGAGATATTTAGAAAAACAAGATGTTAAAAATATCGGTGGAATATTATTCGTTGCTCCTTGGTTAGATTTACTTCCGGAAGCAGTTAGTGATGAAGAATCTTATAATATTGCTCAACCTTGGATTAATAATCCTATTAATTTTGAAAAGATTAAAAATAGTACAAACAAAATTACTTGTATATTTTCAGATGATGATTACTTTGTAGCATTAGAACAAGAAAGAAAATTCAAAGAAATACTTAATGCAAAAACAATAATTGTAAAAGAAAAAGGACATATAAGTGCAGAAGATGGTGTAGAAGAATTAGAAGATATTTATAATGCACTAATTGACATTATTAACAGTTAATAAAAAAGGAGGGACTAGTAGTAATGAAAACAATAAATCTATTGTTCTTATTATATTCATAAAACTTTCTCCTTTTTCATTATTTTAATTTTCTTCTTGCTTCAATAGTTTCAAATCCATAAACAGGACTATTATAATTTCTTTCAAATAATCTTTCAGCCATTTCTTTATTCCCAAAACGACTATTTAATAACATATAATTCTTATAGTTTTTAGGATTATATTCATCTATTTTAAAGTAATCTTTTTTGTGATAAATATTGAAAAATAAATCGGTTAAATCTAAATCTACAAGGGTAGAGGTTCCACATTGATAACAATATTCAGCAACTCGCTTAACGCAATCACCAAAGTGGAATCCACCAACAACTATTTCATCAAAGTCTCCTAATTGTGCTATTAAATAACTCTCATTAGGATATTTAATAGCTTCATCTTGTTTTTCGCTACCATCTTTATTATAACCACTAGCTTGTTCAAAAGTTACATCAGTATAAATTATTTTATCGGTTGGTAGAGGATTAATTCCATAAATACTTTTATCAGGATAAATAGCATATACAATTTGATAACCTTTATCTCTATATCTTTTTTGGATACATTCATTTAATACTTTATATGGATTTTCTCTTCCCATTTGTTGTAAATATTCTTCTGAAAATTCAAAAGAACGATTGTATTCTTGAATAGGATATAAATATAAAAAGATTTTTTTCATAAGTAATCACCTATAAATATATTACCATATTTTAACTATTTAATATTAATAATTAGAATTAGCAATTATCAAGCCTTTGTTTTAAATTGAACATTTATTATTCATAATAATGTTAGCAAAAAAGTACTACCAAAATACTACGAAGTATGCGAAATGAGAGTAATAAATGGTAGTATTTCGTAAAATAAAGCAAGAAAAAAGCCCTTATTTAAGGACTTTCGTTAAAACATTTGGAGCCCTTATGGTTCTGGTAAAACAACCATTAAAAGCAACAATTTATAGGTAGTAATAACTACTAACTAAAATT
>CAKONX010000034.1 GCA_934098345.1 uncultured Bacilli bacterium | reverse complement strand
GACAGAAGTTATATTGAAGAAAAAGGATACATTATAAATAAAAAAATAAGACCTAGAATTGATTATATTGAAGTGTTGGATAACATATATTTTAAGGAGTAAAATTATGAAAAAGAAGACTGTAAAGCAAGTGAAAAAGAAACGTAAAAAGAAAAATACATTCATGAAGAATATTAGAAAACATATTGCTTATGTAAGGAAAAAAATGATAAAATATAAACATAATAAAAACAATTCTAAGAAAAGAAAAAAGAAAGTTTTAAAAGACACCGAAGAATTGAAATTATTAAGTTATAAAGAATATAAAGGATTAGAAAAAGTAAATGTATTCTTTAAGAATAGGAAAATGGTGATTAGTGACGATATGAAAAAATTTAAAAAGAAATTAAAATATGGAACTTTAAAAGATAAAGTTTTAATAATTATAATGCTTTGTTTAGTATTGATGTTTTCATTAGGTATTATATTTTGTGTTTACATCATAGCTACTGCTCCTGAAATATCTGAAAAAAGATTATATAAAAGTAATGCAACTGTTTTATATGATAAAAATGGAAATGAGTTTAAAAGGCTTGGACTTGAGAACCGTGAAAAAGTCAGTTATGAAGAGCTTCCTCAAGTTTTAGTTGATGCCATTGTTGCAACAGAAGATTCAAGGTTTTTCCAACATAATGGTATAGATATTGCGAGATTTACTAAAGCGGTATTTGGTCAACTTCTTGGTAGAAGTGATGCTGGTGGTGGTTCTACCCTAACAATGCAAGTTTCCAAAAATGCAGCAACTAATACTAAGAGTCATGGACTTGCAGGTATTGTAAGAAAATTTACTGATATATACTTATCTGTGTTCGTATTTGAAAAACAATACACTAAAGAACAAATAATAGAATTTTATGTAAATATTCCAAACTTAGGCTCTGGAACTTATGGTGTTGAACAAGCTAGTAAAACATATTTTGGTAAAAGTGCTTCTGAACTTAACTTAGGTGAAGCTGCTATGATAGCTGGGTTGTTCCAAGCTCCTAGTGCATATAATCCTTATATTAATCCAAAAAATGCTGAAGCAAGACGTAATACAGTTTTAAACTTAATGTGTAGACATGGTTATATAACTGAAGAAGAAAGAGATGCTGTTAAATCTGTTCCAATTGAAAGTATGTTAATTGGAAAAAGTAATTCTTTAAATAAATATGTTGGATTTATTGATACCGTTGTTGAAGAAGTAATTGCTAGAACAAAAACTAAAGCAAATCCAGATGGAGATGATCCTTACACTACTTCAATGAAGATTTGGACTACTTTAGATCCAGAAAGACAAGACGTTATAAACAATTTATATGATGGAAATACTAAATATAAATGGAAAAATGATGTTGCTCAAGCTGGTATTGCTGTTGTATCTGTAGAAGATGGATCTATAGTTGCTGTTGGAGCTGGTAGAAACAAAAAAACTGAAAGAAGTTTAAACTATGCCACTACTGCTAGACACCATCCAGGATCTACTGCTAAACCGGTACTTGATTATGGACCTGCTATTGAATATTTAAATTGGTCTACAGGTCAAACTATTATAGATGATGATTATACTTATTCAGGTGGAGGTCAAATTAAAAACTTTGATAATCACCATAAAGGTATAATGACTGCCAAAACAGCACTTGCTCAATCAAGAAATATACCTGCTCTATTTGCTTTCCAACAAACAACAAATGAACAAAAATTAGAGTTTGCAACTAATTTAGGTTGGAAACCAGAAACTTCAAGTGGAACTATTCTTGAAACTTGTTCAATCGGTGGATTCGATGGAGTTACTCCATTAGAAGCAGCTGCAGCTTATGCTACATTTGCTAGAGGTGGAACTTATATTGAACCATTCTCAGTTACAAAAATTGAATATACTGAAACTGGTGATGTTGTTAAAGTTACTCCTAAAAAAGTAACTGCCATGAGTGAAGAATCTGCTTATATGATTAATACAATTTTAAAATATGCTGTTACTAGTGGTGTTATTGGAGCTGGTTCAGTAAGTGGAACTGATATTGCTGCTAAAACTGGTACTTCAACAGTTGACTCAGCTGTAAAAAAAGAATTAGGTAATAAAAATATAATTGGGGATTCTTGGGAAATTGCTTACTCCCCTGATTACGCTATTGCAACTTGGTATGGTTACCCAGAAAGAACAAAAGACCATTACCTTACTTCTTCTGAGGGTGGAGCTGCAAGAAGAGAAATTACAAAAGTATTAGTTTCAAAAATAATGAAAAAGAATTCAAGATTTAACCGACCTAATGGTATAGTTGAAGCTGAAATTGAACTTGGAACTGATCCTATTGAACTTGCAAGTGAAGATACACCAAGTGAACTTAGAAGCGTTGAACTATTTAAAAAAGGTACTGTGCCTACAACAACATCTGTTAGATTTGCAAAATTATCAAATCCATCAAATTTAAAATTTACTAATAATAATGGTGTTGTTACATTAACTTGGGATAGTGCTCCTGTTCCAGATGCTATTAATGAAAATTATTTAAGAGAATACTTTAATAATTCATCTGTTTATAAAACATGGGCAGATAAATACTTACAAGAAAGAATAAATTATAATAATAATACGTTTGGTTCATTTGGATATCATGTATATATGGTTGCAAATGGCGTAACTACTGATTTAGGATTTACTACTTCAAATACATTCTCAACTAATATTAATGCAAATGCTAATGTATCATTCGTAGTTAAATCTTCATATCAAAAATTTACTAATAACCAATCTAGTGGAGTTACAATTAATGTTGCATCTGCTGCTACAACAAATCCTTTAAATATTACTTATAAAGGTTCAAATTGTACTACTCTTCAAGAATTTAACTCTCTTGGAACTAGTCCTAAAAATAAGGTAAAAGTGCTTAATAATAATGAAGATGTTACTGAAAAATCCGTAATAAGTTATACTTGTAAAAATGAAACTGGTACTGATATAGATTGTTCTTCACTAGTAAATGGAGTTAACTACTCTATTACATTCAAAGCAAAATATAATGGTCTTGAAGGAAATAAAACAATTAATATAAAATCAACTTGTAATTAACCGATTTTTATCGGTTTTTTTCTTGACTATAAATGTTTGCCTATTGTATAATTATTATGGAATAAAATAAGATAGGGTTGATATGTATGAACAATAATGATATTAAAGGCGAAATAGTAGATGATAATTCAGTAACAAAATATGTTGACGAATTTGGTAATCCTATTGATCCTTCACTTATAGATGAATTTGGTAATTATAAAGGTGTAACTGAATATGTTGATGAGTTTGGTAACCCTATTGATCCTTCTTTAATTGATGAATCAGGTAATTATATAGGCACAACATCAGAAACCCCAGTTGTATCTGCTTCAGAACACCAAATGGATAATAAAGAAATGCTTGATGGAATGGTAACGTTTGATTATAACAATGTTCCTATTACTGATATAGTAAACTCAATTATTCTTGATGCTATGGCTAAAGGTGCCAGTGATATTCACTTTGATCCATTTGATGGTGGTATTAAAATCCGTTTAAGAGTTGATGGAGTTTTAAATGACTACTCTATTGTCCCATTATATGTAAAGAAGAATATGATTACTCGTATAAAAATAATTTCAGGCATGAATATAACTGAGTCAAGAATTCCTCAAGATGGAGCCATAAGAAGTGAAATTGATGGAAAAACTATTGATATCCGTGTTTCTAGTTTACCTACTAATTTAGGAGAAAAAATTGTTTTACGTATCATGGACTACTCAATGAGTGCTGCTGGTATTGAAGCACTTGACTTTAATGAAAAAAATCTAGAAAAAGTAAAAAAAATGTTAAGCTTACCTAATGGTATTATATTAGTAACTGGTGCTACTGGAACTGGTAAATCAACAACGGTATATTCAATGTTACAAAGACTTAATGTTGAAGGAACCAACCTTATAACAGTTGAGGATCCAATTGAAATGAATATTCCAGGTATTAACCAAGTTCAAGCTCAAGCAGAAATTGGACTTAACTTTGCAACAGTTTTAAGAAGTATCTTACGTCAAGACCCAGATGTTATAATGATCGGAGAAATTCGTGATGATGAAACTGCTAGAATCGCTGTTAGAGCAAGTATTACTGGACACTTAGTTTTATCTACAATACATACAAATAACTCACTTAATACTATTGAACGTTTAACAGATATGTCAGTTGAAAGATATTTACTTGGTTCTTCCCTATCAGGAATCGTTTCACAAAAATTATCTAGAAGATTATGTGAAAAATGTAAAAGATTAAGAAAAACTACTGATTATGAAAAAGAAATATTTAAACGTGCTTTAAAAAGAGATATTGAAGAAATATATGAACCAGTTGGATGTCCTGAATGTTCAAGAGGATATCGTGGAAGAATTGCTATTCATGAGGTATTACTATTAAATCAAGTAATAAAAGATGCAATAACAAAAGGTGCAGATAAACCTATTTTAAGAAAACTTGTTTACAGTGAAGAAGGAACTGAAACAATGTTACAAGACGGACTTGAAAAAGTTATCGAAGGAAAAACTTCTTTTGAAGAAATATTAAAACTAATTGATTTAGATGATGATCTTGGAAGTGATACTCAACTTGGGCTTGATGATCAAATAAATGCAAGTACAATGGTTAATGGACCCACAGTCTTAAATAGTAATCAACCGATTAATATAAATATTACTGAAGATGTTTTAAAAAGCTTAAATTTATTAAATAAAGAGATTCAAGAAAAAGAAGAAACAAAAGATAAAGAAGTTAGCATTCCAGTTAATGAAGAAATTATTCCTGAAAAAGAAGAAACTTTAAAGGAAGAAGAAATTGAACTTCCTTCTATAAAAGATGATACTAAAGAAGAAATTAAGGTTAACGATGAAAAATTAGAAGAACCTGTAATATCTGAACCAGAAAAAGATGTTTTAGAAGATTTTGAACCTAAACAAGATATTAAATTAAGTACTTATGATGAACTTGAACATTTAGAAGATGAAAAATATAACTTATCTAAAAAAGATTATAATGATAGATTAGCTATTCTTTTAAATCAAATAAATGTAAATGATATTAAAGATCAAGATGAAATTGATAAGTATTTAATTCACCTATCACTTATTGAAGGAGATTCATTAATCTATAAAAATAATAATAAAATTATTAGTAAATTAATTGAAGAACTTAATAATAATTCAGAATATATGATGGAATCTGATGATGTTGATGATGATGCAATTACATTAACTGATAAAGACGTTGATATAGACGATTTAAATATTATTGATATAAATGACCTAGTTAATAATAAAAATGCCTTAAATGAGCAATTAAAGCCTAATGATGATGAATTCGATAAACTTGAAGATGTTGAAGATTTAGTTGATACTCAAAATGATAAAGTTTATTTAAATGAAAGTGATTTAGATATTGATGATGATTTAAATATTATCGAAAATAAAGATGACAATGATTTATTAGCTGATACCTATTTTGATGATTTAATTGATGATACAACTATTGATTCATTATTAAATGATTTGAATACTAAAGAAGATTAATTCTTCTTTTTTCGTTGCAAAAAAAAATAGAAGCATAAGCTTCTATCCATTAATTTGTTTAGCAACTTCTTCAGCAAAGTTTTCGTTTCTTTTTTCCATTCCTTCGCCTACTTCATAACGGATCATTGATTTAACAACTCCACCATTATTTTTAACGTAAGTTTCAACATCTATATCACCATTTTTAACAAATGATTGATGAATTAAACAATTTTCTTTGTAGTATTTTTGAATACGTCCCATAACCATCTTTTCAGCAATATCAGCAGGTTTTCCTTCATTAATTGCTTGTTCTTTTAAGATTTCTTTTTCTCTTTCGATTACTTCTGCAGGGACATCTTCTTTTCTTAAATATTCAGGTCTCATTGCTGCTGCTTGCATAGCTACATCTTTAGCAACTTCTTCGTTTGCTCCTTCAACTACTACTAATACAGCAATTTTTCCACCCATGTGTAAGTAAGATCCAAAGTTTTCAGCATCAGTTTTAGTAACAACTTCAGCTCTTCTAAATGAAAGTTTTTCTCCAATTTTAGAAGTTTTAGCAACTATATATTCAGAAACTGTTTGATCTCCTACTTTAAGATTATTGAATTCATCCATAGTTGTTGCGTCACTTGCTAAAATAGAGGCACCAATATTTTCGATCATCTCTACGAATTCAGCATTCTTAGTAACGAAATCTGTTTCACAGTTAACTTCCATGATAACAGCTTTATTACCATCTGTAAAAATATTTGCAAGTCCTTCAGCAGCAATTCTATCAGCCTTTTTAGCGGCTTTAGCAATTCCTTTTTCTCTTAACCAATCTGTAGCAGCTTCCATATCGCCATTACATTCAGTTAAAGCTTTTTTGCAGTCCATCATACCTGCACCAGTTTTAGATCTTAATTCATTAACATCTTTAGCACTAATCATTTTTACTCTCCTCTTTATTTATTTTTATTTTAATTAATCTTTGATTATCTAGATTATATCCTTCCATTCGGTAACATTCTTGTTTTAATTCAAACATCAAAGCTTTAAAAACTATTTGATAATCAGCATTCTCCTCAGTAGTTATACTGTCTATATTGCCATCTTTTAGTTTTTCAATTACTACGTTCTTTGCTTCGTTATCAATATACCATTTTATTTCCCAATTATTTAAATCACTAAGTAATCCTTTAATATAAAAACATAAATCTTCCATAAATGGAATATTATAATTGCTTGTAAAAATATCTTCTATTTGAATATCGCAATATTTATCCGCAATTTCTTTGATGACGTCCTCAACACATTTATAATACTTTACTTTATTTGTAAATGGATAAGCAGTAAGGGATCTAACTGGGTCATCAATATTGAGTTCAGTAAATTCAACTTGTCTATCCTCTAGCATCCCTTCTATCTCCATAAAACAAGGTTTATTTATTTCTATAGTATCCATAATTATTTTAATGCACTGATTAATTCATCTTTTTTCATAGTTGAATAACCTTTGATACCAGCTTCTTTAGCCATATTTCTAAGTTCAGTAACAGTTTTTCCTTCCAAAGAATCAGTTTCTTCTTTTTCTTCTATTTTTTCTTCTTTGATAGCTTTTTCAAACTTTTCTTTTGAATCTTTTTTATTACTTTCATCTTCAGTTACATAATCAACTATTTCAAGTCCTTTAGCTTCGCATATTGCATTAGTTAAAGCACCTAAAACAACTTTTACACTTCTAACTGCGTCATCGTTACCAGGAATAACATAATCAACATCATCTGGATCACAGTTAGTATCTACCAAACCAAATACTGGAATGTTTAATTTTCTAGCTTCTCTTATAGCATTGATTTCCTTTTTAGGATCAACAATAATTAAAGCATTTGGAAGTTTGTCCATACCACGAATACCACATAAAACTTTATTTAGTTTATCATATTCTTTTTTAAGACCAATAACTTCTTTTTTAGGTAATGCATCAAACATACCATTGCTTTCCATATTTTCGATTTCTTCTAATCTTTTAATTCTTCTTCTGATAGTTCTGAAGTTTGTTAATGTTCCACCTAACCATCTTTCAGTCACATAGAAAGATTCAGAACGAGTAGCTTCTTCAATAGATGCTTCAACAGCTTGTTTTTTAGTTCCAACAAACAAGAAACTTCCTCCATTTTCAGCTATTTCTTTAATTTTAGCATATGCTTTTTCCATACATGCTACAGTTTTTTCAAGATCGATTATATAAATATCATCTCTTGAAGTAAAGATGTATTCCTTCATTTTAGGATTCCATCTTTTAGTTTGATGTCCAAAGTGAACACCTGCTTCTAATAAATTATTCATAGAAACAACAGCCATAATTACACTCTCCTTTTCGTTATTACTTCCAAGTATCTATACCTTACCAACACTTGGCCACTAGATAAGGCAAACAACACTTGTGCTTATTTGGTTTTTAAACCATAGTTAATATATCAAAAAAAGTAGTATTTTTCAACTACTTTTTACCTATTATATGCTATTTTCTCGCATTAATTAACATTACAAGTATATTCACTTATAGAAGTAATTTTAAAATTATTATCTATTTTAACTGAACCATTATATTTATAACCAAATTCATCTTTTTTTCCTATTGCTTCTCCTCTATAAAAACATGACTCATCTTCTTCATTTTTACAATTATAAGTTGCTACAAAATCATAACATTCATCATTATATTTAGAAAATGCATCTATTTTAAAGTTTTCAAGATTAGCATAATAATTATTTTTTATTTCTTCTGATATAAAACTATATTTATTTGTATTATTTTTAGCATCTTCTATAATATCTATTAATTCATTTTTAATTATTTCATCTACACTTATAATATCTGGTTTTGCACTTGTAGTAGTCGTACTACCTGTTTGATTATCATCCAATTTATCAACTTTTTTATTACTTAATTTTACAATTAAAACAACACTTAAAAATATTATAACTAACAACTCTAAAACAATAATTATTTTACTTACTTTATTCATATTTTACCTCTTCTTATTCAATAACGATATTCCCGTTTTTTATAACCTCGATTTTTTTATTATCATGAGTTACACCAATAACTTCTAAATCACGAGTGCCTATCATAAAATCAACATGTGTTTTAGATATATTTACTCCTCTTTTTAATTGCTCTTCATCATCTTTCACATCACCATCTAAGCATTCAGCAAAACCTCTTCCAATCGCGATATGACAAGATGCATTTTCATCATATAAAGTCTCATTAAAAATAATATTTGTTTTATTAATTGCTGAATCAAATGAAACTAAAGCACATTCTCCCAAATAACGTGAGTATTCATCAGTTTCAAGAATAGTAGTTAATACATCTTCTCCCGTTTCTGCATGATATTCTCTAACTTTTCCATCTTTAAATTTTAAATAGAAGTTCTCTATAGTTACATTATTGTATATAAGTGGTTTAGATGAGTAAACGATTCCTTCAGTTTTATTATATTCAGGGCTTGTAAATACTTCTAATGTAGGCATATTACATATATCACCATTTGGACTTTTACCACTACTCCACTTATGTCCCTTTGGTAAATATATTTTTAAATCAGTTCCCAATTCATTTTTATATTCTAAATGATCAAAATTATATTTATTTAATTTATCAGTTATATTACTTAGTTTTTCTAAATACTTATTCCATGTTTCATATGCATCTTTATTTTTATCTATAAAGCATATTTTATATAAATTATCCCAAAATTCATTAACAGTTAAATTTATTGAATGACTCCATTTAGCATTTGGAACACATGCAATTGTCCATCTTAAGCTACCAGCATTATATAAAGTTCTAAAATATTTTTCAGTTTCTTGTCTATGTTTTATTGTTTCTTTTATTTTTATTGGTTCAATATCACTCATAAGAGATGGAATCATACTTCTAACAAAAAGAAATGCGGCATCCAATTTGGCATATTTATTATATATTGATGAATCAAACATAGGATGTTTATTGATATTTTCTTGATCCATATATTTCATTAAATCATGTTTTTTATATTCATCTATTTCATCTACATATACTTCTTTTAAGTTAAATTTTTTACATTCCTCTAAAAGAATATTTTTAAATCCTGATATATGTTTAGGTATACTTATAAATAAATAATCGTTTTCTTTTAAATTCAAACATTTAAGTAAAAGATATGCATATTTTCTTTTCATATTATCACCAGTATTATTATACTAAATATTTTAAATTTTATAAACTAAAACATGCGATACTTTACCCATATAATATAGAGGTTCACTTTTTGGTACATCTGTATCTTTATATAACACTGCTCCATTATTTAAAGCAACTTTTTGACTATATACATTTTCTCTGGTAGTTGAAATATAAATATCTTTATTGTATTCATTTAAATTATCATTTATATATTGTTTTAATAATCCTAAAGCAGCAGTTGCATAACCAGAATTTTGGTGACTCTTATATATTTCATAGGAAACATTACCTGTATATAAAAAATTATCTTCATTCTTTTTTTGTAAAACAAATTCGATTTGACCAACTACCTCTAATGTATCTTTTTTAACAATTTCTAATGTGTTTTCAGGATTAGATGATAATTTAAAAGCTCCTAAAGATAAAAATAAATTATCACCTTCAATTAATTTAGTTGATCTAGATTCATCCCAAATTCTAATAGTTTGAAGAATAAACGATAGATTAATTCTAGAGCTATTTTTAATTGAAACACGATCAATATATTTTGTAAATTTAATTAAAGATGGAATTTTCTCAACCTTTTCTTCATCAGTAGAATTACTTGATAAAGTATCAATTTCATTTGTATATCTAAAATAATGATATTTATCACTTATTTCTAAAGATTCTTCTTCTGTTACCACATTTATCAAAGAATCATTCTTTTGTATAAAAACAATATGTCCTTCATCATTAATGATTTCATAAATACCTATATCCAAATAATCACTTAGTTTATTATAAATTATTTCACTTGGAATATTCTCTTTTATATCTTTCTTAGAAATAGTTTCTTCTACATATATTCTAGTATTATTATCACTTTTATTAACTTCAATTCTCATATTATCCCCAATATTCTAAAAATAAGTTCAAGAAAAAATGAACAATTTTAAATTGTCCATTATTATAATACATTTTTATTATTTTTTCAAAATTTTATTGATTACATCGTTTAGTAAATGTTTATCTATAGGTTTAGGAACATAATCTGTAAATCCAGCTTCAATGAATTTATCTTTAGCACCAACAACAGCATCTGCTGTTAGAGCAACAACTGGTGTATTAAAGCCTTCTATTTTACTTAAGTTTTTAAATGTTTCTATTCCATCCATATTTGGCATCATATAATCCATAAATATAATATCATAATGCTTTTCTTTTACTTTATCTAATGATTCAGCTCCAGAACAGACATAATCAATTGTAAAGTTATATGGTTTCATTATCTTAGTTGCAACTTTTATATTAAGTAAATTGTCATCAACTATTAGAATATTTTTATCTGTATAATCAACATAATCTATTTCAATTTCATTATTTTGAATTAAATTAGAAGAATTAGAAACTTTATTTTCTGCTTTTAAAACATATTTATTTAAAACTCTATATAATTCTTTCTTTTCAATAGGTTTTGCTAAATAATCATCAAAACCAAGTAACAAATATTGTTCTTTCATACCTTGAATTGCATTTGCAGTTAAAGCAATTACTGGTATATTAAAACCATCAATTTGTTTAAGTCTAGTTAGTGTTTCGGATCCTTTCATTTTAGGCATCATATCATCTAATAAAATAATATCATAAGTTTTACCTTCTTTTATTTTATCAAGACAAGCAAATCCACTTTCACAAACTTCAACATTACATTTATAAGGTTTTAAAAGTTTAGTTGCTACTTTTAAATTTAAAGTATTGTCATCAACAACTAAAATATTCTTGTTTGTTAAATCAAGTTCACCTTCAACAACGGTTTCTTCAGTAGCAAGTTTAGCATTACTTATTCTTTGATCAATTGCAGCTGTAAATTCTGAACCTTCACCATATGTAGAATTAACAACTATTTTACCATGCATCATTTCTACTAATTGTTTTGTAATAGCAAGACCAAGTCCAGTTCCTTCAATAGTCGTATTTTTATCTTCATCAAGTCTTTGAAATTTAGTAAATAATTTATCTATATTTTCTTTTTTAATTCCCCTACCAGAATCTTTAACACTCATAATAAGTCTACATACCTCATCATTTACTCTTACACATCTTACATCAAATTTAATATATCCTTCATCAGTATATTTAACTGCATTAGTTAAGAAATTTATTAATATTTTCTTTATATTAAAATGATCTCCATATAAAACATGAGGTATATCTGGAGCAATATTTACTTCAAAGTTAAGAGTTTTATCTCCTAAACGTGCTTTAATTAATTTTACAACTTCATCTAATATTTTATATATGTCATAGTCAGTTTGAACAAGTTCAAGTTTACCAGATTCTATTTTAGAAATATCAAGAATACCATTTACTATTTCAAGAAGTGATTCAGATGCAGTTACAATATCACTTGCATTTTCTTTTGCCTCTTCTAAGTTATCTGCATTTTTTATACATTCAGAAAAACCAACAATAGCATTTAAAGGTGTACGAATTTCATGAGACATACTACTTAAGAAATCTGATTTTGCTTGATTAGCTTTATCTGCAGCATCTTTAGCTGCTTTTACTTGATTAAGCATTTTTATATCCGGATTTTCAATTGTAAAATACATAATCAAAATATTTAATACGATTATTGGATTTAATAAGTAGTTTGCACTTGGAAATATAAACATCAAAACTTCGGCAAATGTTGAAGTTGTAATTAAAAATATTATTGGTATATATTTTTTCTTTTTAATATTTTTAAAATCTTTAAGTATAAAGATAAACATCAAAAAATACATGATCGAAATAAAACTAAAAGTATATACCATTGCTGGTCCGCTAATTGAATTATCAATTAAAATTTTATCGATGTTAAGCGGTAATAAAAGTATTATGATAAAATTTATCAAATTTGCATATATAATAAATCTTTTATTTTTCTTAGTTATTTTCTCTTTTTTACTAGATACAAAATATGTATAATAAGAAAATAAATATATTACAACAAACAAACCAGAAAGGTATAGTTTGCAAAAAAACCATGCTAAAATTCCTTGAAGGTTAAATATCGGAACACTTATTATTATCCCGAGTATTAACCCAGAAAAAAAGGAAACTATACTATATATTAAAATCCAAGAGTATAAATTATCTTCTTCCTTATGTAGTCTTTCTTTAGAAAAAAATACAATAGATATTATTATCAATAATAAAAGTGAAAATGCATTCAACCATATTTTACCTTCATTTATCATACTATCACCTATTATAGTATAT
>CAKONX010000033.1 GCA_934098345.1 uncultured Bacilli bacterium | reverse complement strand
CTCTTGAGTACTACTCCATGCCATAGATAAATTATACAAAAATTAAATTCTTTAGTCAATATAAAATATTATTAAATTTAATTTTTTTCGATTTCTTTAACATCTTTAAAATATGATTTAATTATATTAATACGATCTTCATTATCGAACTTTGAACCACTTGCAAGTCTGTGACCGCCACCACCATATGTAGAAACAAATTCACAAAGATCTATATCATCTCTTGCTGTACGATAAGATATACGACTTGAAGCATCAATAAGTACTACTAAGTCATATTCAGGATATTTTGTAGAAATATAATTACCAAGTATACTTTTATTAGTTTCAGCAAAACATACTGCACATTTTTTTCCATCTATAATAAATGCTTGCATGTCTTTTTCTTTCTTTTGTAAATATCTTTCTAATTCTTGAGTTTTAAGTTTTATAAATCTTTTTTCAAAAGTAGTTAGAGCAAATGGTTTATCTTTACTTAATCTTTTAACCATTGTTTTAATAAAATCATTTGCACCAATTGTTTCTTTTATTGTATCAAGATGTTTTGGTAAATCACTTGTAAAATTAAAAGTATCAAGTTCTCTTACGTATTTAACATATTCTTTAATATTTTCTTTATTTAAATCTTTATAAATATCTTTTAAGTATTCATAAAAAAGTTCAGTTCCGCAAGTTTGTCTTCCATGTAGATCGACACTGACTGTAACAAATGGATACTTATTTGCATATAGGTGAGTTTGATGATGATCAAATACTAGTAATTGTTTATTTAAAGCGATTAACTTTTCATACATTTCATCAGTTAAAGTTAAATCAGTTACATAAATAGTATCGTACTCGCTTAAATCACTTTCTACAAATGTATTAATAAAATCTCCCAAATCTTTTAATTCAGTAGTTTTATAATTAAAATCGACACCTGCAAGTTTAAGTAAAATAATAGGTGATATACCATCTAAATCAATATGGGTTATTAAATATTTTTTCATTAGTTATACACCTCACTTTTTAAGTCATCTATAAATGTATTCATATATTGTTGATAATCATATCCAGAATTTTTTTCTTCACTTGTTAAATTTTTTAAAGATTTTATTTTTATAATGTTTGCACCAGCTGCTTTTAATTTTTGAACATTTTCATCTGATTCATTATTTTCTAAAACAAATACGTAAGAATTACTTTTACTAGTTATCGCATTTTTTGCATTTTGAAAATCACTTTTTTTATCTTCATTTTCTTCAATGCTTAAAACTTTAAAACCATATTTTTCTAAGAACTTAAATAAATTATTACCAGCAATAATTGTTGTATTACTTGCATTTTCAGCAATAACTTTTAAATTAGCATCAAAGTAAGAAATATTTAATTTTAATTCATCATATTTTTTATTTATTTCTTGTTTTAAAATACTTGAATTTGTATAACCTATAAGAGTATCTTTTATATTTTGTGCAAGCATTAAATAATTTGATGGACTTAACCATAATTCTTCTTCGCTATATTTTAATGTTATACCTTTTGATACATCGATAATTTTCATTTCAGAATTATTATTTAAAAATTCTGCAGCTATCTTTTTTTCATCAGATAAACCGTTATAAATAAACATATCTTTTTTAGAGTAACTCTTTATTTGTTTTTTTGTAAGATTATATTCATCAACATTTGTACCCAAAGGATATATAGAATCAATATTAGAATTAAATCCATATATATTTGTTACTAAATACTCAATTGGATATTTACTTACCATTATATCAATGTTATCCATATTGTCTCTTTTAAAGCATCCTCCAAAGTTAATAATTCCTAAAACCATTATTAAAAGTATTTTTGCTTTTTTCATATTTATCTCCTTTTTGTTATTTAAAATATACCAAAAAACCTTTATTTTGTAAATTATAACTAGATAATTGTATCAATAAATAGTATAATGAATTAAGGTGAATAATATGGACTTTTTAACTAAATATGGTATAACAATTAAAAATCAAGAATTACTAAAAAAAGCACTTACACATAGTTCTTTAGCTAATGAAGAAAAAAGTGAAAGTTATGAAAGATTAGAATTTTTAGGAGATGCAGTTTTAGAACTTGCTACAAGTGAATATTTTTATTTACATTCTTCTTTAAAAGAAGGAGATATGTCTAAAACAAGAGCAAGTTATGTTTGTGAAAATGCATTATATGAATATTCTAAAGAAATTGGATTAATTGAACATATTCGTACAGGTAATGGAGTACCTCAAAATACAGTTTCAATTGTTGCTGACTGCTTTGAAAGTGTTCTTGCGGTTATTTTTTTAGAACATGGATTTTCAGTTGCTAAAAAGTTTGCTTTAAATATAATTGTTCCATATATAGAATCTAATCATGAATTTATACATGATTCTAAATCATATTTACAAGAAATGGTTCAAACAAGTAAAAAAAGTGTTAGTTATGAAATTATAAGTGAATCAGGACCTGCTCATGATAAAACATTTGTAGTTCATGCATTAGTAGATGGACTTGTTTTTGGAATAGGTACAGGTAAATCTAAAAAAGAAGCAGAACAAAATGCTGCAAGTGATGCAATAAAGAAGATGGCTTAAAGGAGAATTTTATGAAGTTAATAATGATTAAAGCACATGGTTTTAAATCATTTGCTGATAAAATTGAAATAAATGTTGATGATAAAATAACTGGTATAGTTGGACCAAATGGAAGTGGAAAAAGTAATGTTGTTGATGCTGTTCGTTGGGTTTTAGGTGAGTCATCTTTAAAAGAAATTCGTGGTGGAGAAAAATTAACTGATTGTATATTTAATGGATCTACTTCAAGAAGTGCAAGCACTCGTGCTTGGGTTAGTTTAACTTTTGACAATAGTGATCATTATCTTGCTAGTGATTATAACGAAATTGAAATAAAAAGAGAAGTTTATAAAACCGGTGAAAATGAATATTATATAAATAATACAAAAGTTAGAAAAAAAGATATAACTGATTTATTTTTAGATAGTGGAACAAACGCTAATTCGTTTTCAATAATATCTCAAGGAAAAATAAGTGAAATATTAAAAGGTAAACCAAGTGATAGACGTGTAATTATTGAAGAAGCAGCAAGTGTTTTAAAGTATAAAAAGAGAAAAGAAGAAACAACTAGAAAAATGGATGCAACAAATGATAATTTAGAAAAAGTTAATTTAGTAATTAATGAACTTGAAGTTAATGTTGAACCACTTAGAAAACAAGCAGAAGATGCTAAAAAATATTTAGATTTAAAAAATGAATTAGAAGGTATTGAAATATCTTTAATTGCAAGTGATATTAAAAATATAAATACTACTTATAAAAGTGATAAAGAGAGATTAAAATCTTTAAATGAAGAAATCCTTTCTATGGATAATACATCTTCAGTTGATAATTCCAAACTAGAAAGTATGAAACTTAAAAGCTTGAAGTTGGATGAAGAAATATCTTCTTTAAGTGATGAATTAATTAAAATAAATGATTTACTTGCTAATTTAGAAACTAAAAAACAAGTAATGAGTGAAAGAAGAAAATATGAAGTAGATGATCAAAAACTTGAAAGTAATATATTGATTCTTAAAGAAAGAGAAGTTGAACTTAAAAAAGATATAAGTGTTCTTGAAAATGAAATAGGATCTTTAAAGAAAAAAAGTGAAGAAGATGATATAAAATTAAAATCTTTAATTGAAGAGGAAAAGAATGAACAAACTAAAAAAAGTACTTTAATAAGTGAACTTGATAAAAAAAGTAGAGAACTTGTAAATGTTAGAAGCAAAATAGAAGTATTAAATGATCAAATTGAAAATGATGCATCTTTACCATTTGCAGTTAAAAGCGTTATCAATAATCCTAGATTAGAAGGAATTCATGATGTATTAGCAAAATTAATTGATACTAAAGAAGAATATATTAAAGCAATTGAAACTGCTTTAGGAGCTAATCAAAACGTAATTGTAGTTGATCGAGATGTTGATGCTAAGAATGCGATTAATTATTTAAAAGAAAATAAATTAGGAAGAGCAACATTCTTTCCAATTAGTATTATTAAACCTAGAGGTGTAGACGAAGAATCAATGCGCATTGCTTCTTCTGTTCCAGGTTTTGTTGGAGTAGCATCATCACTTGTTACATTTGATCCATTATATTCTTCAATTATTGAAAATCAACTTGGAAATGTATTAGTTGTAAAAAATATGGATGTTATGAATAAACTTGGTTCATTAATTCATTATAGATATAGAGTTATTACTCTTGATGGTGAAATACTTCATTCAGGTGGTTCTATTTCAGGTGGAAGTAGTAAAAATAATTCAAGTGGTAGATTAAATGCTAAAGCTGAAGTTGAACATAAACTTGAAGAAGAAAGAATATTAATAAATGAAATAAAACTTTTAGAAGAACATATAAATGATATCGATTTACATTTTAATTTATTAGAAGAAAATACACGTGTTCTTATGAGAAATGTAAGTGGAGATAAAGAAATTTTAAATCAAAAAATATTATCTTTAAATGAACTTAAAAATAATTTGGATAATTTATTAAGTGAACTTAATGGAACTAAAAATGTCTTAGCAGGAGCAGTTAATAATGAACTTGATAATATAATGTCTTCTATATTAGAAACAAGTACTAAAAAAGAAATACTTGTAAGAGACTTAAATGATAAAAAGAATATTAAAAATGATTTATCAAGTGAAATTACTGAACTTGATAATATTAATAGAAAAGCAAATTCTTTATATAATCAAAAATTAAATGAGATAAAGAATCTTGAAGTAAATATTGGTAAAATGGATATTAAACTTGATACTTTACTTAATAGACTTGCAAGTGAATATAATTTAACTTATGAAAAAGCAAGAGATACATACTTCTTGGAGATGGATGCTGAAGTTGCTAGAAATAAAGTTAATCATTTAAAAAGAGATATTAAAGATTTAGGAGATGTAAATGTTGGTGCAATTGAAGAGTTTGACCGAGTAAATACAAGATATACATTCTTAAGTAAACAAAAAGAAGATTTAGAAAGTGCTTTAAATGATTTAACGGAAATATTATTAGATCTTGATAAAACAATGGAAGAAAAATTTATTAGTACATTTAATGAAGTTAATCAAGAATTTTCAAGAGTATTTAATCAATTATTTAAGGGTGGTAAAGCAGAACTTATTTTAACTGAACCAGAAAATATTTTAGAAACAGGTGTTGATATAGTAGCGCTTCCACCAGGAAAAAGTGTTAAGAGTATAAATGCTTTATCAGGTGGAGAAATGACTTTAACAGCTATAGCATTATTATTTAGTATATTAAATATTAGAACGGTGCCTTTCTGTATATTAGATGAGGTTGAAGCTGCTTTAGATGAGGCAAATGTTGATACGTTTGGTCAATATTTAAAAAACTATGGAAGTGCAAGTCAATTTATTGTAATAACACATAAAAAGAAAACAATGGAATATGCAGATACTTTATATGGAATAACAATGCAAGAAAGCGGAGTTTCAAAACTTGTAAGTGTTAAATTAAGTGATATGTAAATACTAGAAAAAAATGTATACATATCTAAATAAGTATGATAAAATTTAGGTGTGTAATTAAGTTTAAACTTAATAAATGTTTGGAGGAATAAAAAATGATGGAAAGTGATTTACTAAATGAGCAAATAAATACTTTAGCTTCTGAATATGCAACTGCTTTTAGCAATTTAAATGTAAGTTCTGTAAGCAGTGTTGATACTTCAAGTTTAGAATCAGAAGTAGAAGCATTAAAAGGTGAACTAGGAAGAGCTGAAGAAGATTTAAAGTGGGCAACTAATTTAATTGAAAATGCTCAAAAAGATATGGAAGAAAGAAACATGGGAACAATTCCTAATGATCCTTTCTTTGAAAATAATAACAAAGCAAAAGAAGAATGTGAAAGAAAAGTAAATGAATTAAAGAGCAAAATTGAAGAAAAAGAAAAATCAATTACTGATGCTAAAAAAGGGAATTCAAATGAAACTGAGTTAGAAAAACTAAATGCTATTGGTGATAAACTAAGAAAAATGGTTGAATTTCAAAAGAAAAATGTTACTGAATCTTTAACAGCTATTGAAAAAGTTAAATCAGAAATGATTGAAAAAGCTGAGAATGGAATTGATCCAACAGATCGTGAAATAGCTAAAATGTTTATTAAAGATAATAATAAAAAGATTCGCGAATTAAAAGCTAAAATAGAAAAATATGATAGTATATTAAATAGCATTAGTGCTCTTGAATCAAGCTTAGCAAATAAAAATGAAATCAGTGCTGATAAAGTTAAAGAATATTATGAATTCTTTAATAACTATAATAAAGAACCAATTGGTAATGAAGATATAGAAGTTAATGTAACATTTAATAAAGACACAGGAAAATATATGGTTTCATGTAAATCTGGAAACTTTGAATTAAAACCAGGTAAGGAGTTCACTAAGGAAGAATTAACTGAAGAGAATATTAATAAATTATTAAAAGGATTTGCTGGAGCAATTTCTAATAATAAAGTTTTAGTTAATGCAAATGGTAAGAGATATGCGGGAGCAAGAGTTAATAATGCTGCAGAATCTATTTTAACTGCTGCTAACTCATTAGAGGTAACTAAGAATTTAAGTGAAAATACTCCAGAACCAATAGAAAAAAATGATACAGAATTAAATAACGATGAAACAAAAAAAGATGAATCAAAGAAAGAAGAACAAACTAAAGACAATACAACAAAGATTGAACAAAATAGCACTGAATCAAGGGAAGATGAACAAAAAGGCCCAGATATGGATCCAGTTGTTCATAGAGTTATTAGTTCAAGAAACAGAAAAAGAAAGATTGGCTGGATTTCTGATGGAGTTGCTGCAGGTATAGGAGCTTGTACTGCTATAGCAGCTGGACCTTTATTAGGTATACCTTTAGGTGTTGCTGGAGTTGTAGCTACAGAAACCTTTGTTAATGGTGCTATTGCCTTTAAAACTGCTAAAATTAGAAAAACATTAAAGAAAATTGCTGAAGCAAATGGTTTGAAGGTTGTAACTGATCATGAAACTGCATCTGTTTACTTCTGTGGCGAAAAAGGCTTAGATAGTAGAATTACTGCTGATGATTTGAACGGACCTAAAGAAGTAAGTGAGGTTGCTAGAAGACTTCAAGATGCATTAGATAAAGCATTTAAGAATGATGAAAGAGGCACTGCAACTAAAGAACAAAGGGAAATTTTCATGAAACATAAAAAAGCTGCTTCTATTCCTCTAAGTATGTGTGAAAAAGTTACATTAGATAATATTGAGGCTGCTTATCAAAATGTTGGTGGAGTATATAAAAGAGAGAATGGATTTAAACTTAAAGATGCTATAAAAATAGCAACAGATTTTGGTAAATCACTTATACCAGAAAAGAATACTGAAGTAGAAGAAGCAACAATAGAAGATGCTTTAGAAGAAGAAAAAGATGAAACTGTTGATTCTCCTACAGTAGAAGAACCACAAGAAACTAAAGACGAAACTGTAGCAGAAGATATTCCAGTTATTGATGATATTCCAGTTGTAGATCAACCTGCTGAGACTTCAGAACCAACTGTTGAAGAACCAGTTGTAAAAGAACCAGTTGTAGAAGAACCAACTGTTGAAGAAAATCAAGTTAATAATAATGTAATGGTTAATGCCGATGATTTACTTCGTGAATTAGGAGAAAACATTACAGTTGCAGATGACTTATTAAATGAAGAATCGAAAGGAATGAGAATGTAATGATAATGGTTGGCAATATTGTGACTCTAGAGAATGGTATTGAATATTTACTATTAGAGGAATTAGAAAAAAACGGCGCAAGATATATTTATGCAGTAAAAACTTTGGAAGATGAAACTCCTACTGATGAATACTTAATTTTTGAGGCTATTCAAGATGGTGATGATGAATTCTTAAAAGAAGTTAATGATCGTGAATTATACGATGAATTACTTGATGAATTTTCTGATTTAGTTGCTGATAAAATATTAGATGCTGATTTAGAAACTGAAGAAAATGAGGAAACTACTGAGTAGTTTCTTTTTTTGTATAAAAATGTATTATTTGTAAATAATACAAATAAGGAGATAAATTATATGAAAAAAGTTCTAATGGTAGTTTTAAGTGTAATTATAATTACAGGATGTTCCATAGTTTCTTCAGGACCAACTGATGCTGTTAAAAATTTCTTGAATAAATATAAGGATAATGATCAAGTTGTAATTGATGAATTAAATGATTATTTAAGTAATGAAAATCTTGATGATGAAACAATAAAAGAATATCGAGAAATATATGTACGTCAATATTCTAATATGAGTTATAAAATTAAAGGAGAAAGAATTGATGGTGATAAAGCAACTGTAACAGTAGAAATAAGTGTATATGACTATTACAAAGCTAATAAAGAAGCAGGAGACTATTTTACAAGTAATAATCAAGAATTCTTAGATTCCAAAGGTGATATAGATTTATCTAAATTTTTAAAATATAAGATTAATAAGCTTTTAGATACAACAGATAAAGTAAATTATACATTAGATTTAAATCTTAATAAAGTTGCTGATAAATGGGAAATTGAGCCTTTAACAAATGAACAATTAACTAAATTACATGGAACTTATGAATACTAGAAATAGTATTCTTTTTAGTAAGAGGTGTGCTTATGAATAGAAAAAATATATTTATAACATTAATAGTTATTTTAATAGTTGTAGTTTCAATAATGTTTTTTGAAGGAAGTAAAGCTATTATGAATGAAGATATTATTATTAAAGATGTGAATTCACCAAACATTCATCTTAATAATATTCTTAAAGATAATTATTTATTAATTGACTCTTCCTTATTAGATAAAGTAAACACAATAGATATATTACTTTATAATAGTGCTAAAAAATATGATCTATATGTTACATTAGACTGTAATAATTCGGATTCTTATATTGTTAAAACTAATTTAAATCATTATTTAATTAAAAGTCGTGAAAGTGTAAGAGAAAGCATTGTTATTGAACAAGTTGAAAATTTGGAAACGGATTTTATTAAATGTTATATAAAGACAAGTTATGAGTAAACAAACATGTTCTTAATAATAACTCAACCTTTTTATGATATAATTTATACATAAAGATAGAGGTTGAGTTTTATGAATATCATTAAAAAAATGACTTTCTTATTAGTATTGATGTTTACTTTTTTAGTAAAAAATGTATATGCTAGTGAAGAATATGATTATAAGATAGAAAATTATAATGTTAATATATCTGTAAATGAAGATAGTTCGATGGATATAACAGAAAAAATAGACACATACTTTTATGAACCTAAACATGGTATATATCGTAAGATACCACTTAAAAATCAACTGATATATGCAGATGGTGAAGTTAGTAAAAATCATGCTAAAATTATAAATTTAAGTGTTAATGACAAATATACTTTAAGTTTAGATAAAACATATGAAACTATAGTGATAGGAAATTCTAAAGAAAAAATAACTGGAGAAAAAGAGTATGTAATAAAATATAAATATACTTTAAGCAAGAGTAAAACTGATAATTATGATGAATTTTACTTTAATATTATAGGTACTGAATGGGATACTTTTATAAATAATGTTACTTTTAATATAACTATGCCGAAAAGTTTTGATGAATCTAAATTAAGTTTTGCAAGAGGTTATTTTGGATCAACTGCATCTTCTAATATAAGTTATATTGTAAAAGGAAATAGTATAAGTGGTTTTTATAATGGAACTTTAAATCAAAATGAAGGAATAACTATTAGATTAGAATTACCTAAAGGATATTTTGATGATGAAGGAATAGAATTACCAAATACTTATTTTTTGATGTTTTTAATACCTATTATAGGAGTTTTTGTTACTTATTTGTTTTGGAGAAAATATGGTGTTGATGATCCAGTAATAGAAACTATTGAAGAAACATTACCAGAAGATGTTAATCCTTTAGAATTAAAACAATTATATGATGGACGTATATATGAAAAAGATGTTTCATCGTTGCTTTTTTATCTTGCTAATAAAGGGTACATTAAAATTACTAAAGAAAAGCCTGAATCTGAAGAGTTTGAAATATCTAAGTTAAAAGATTATGATGGAAATAATGAAACTGAAAGAATATTTTTAAATGGTTTATTTGAGTATAAAGAGAAGAATAAAGAAACTAAAAAGTTTGAGATAAAGACAAGAGATTCAGTTACAAGTAAAGAATTAAAAAATAATTTTTATAAAACTACACGTCAAATAATGAAAATAGTTAATAGTAAAAAAAATAAAGCAAAAGTTTTTGAAAGAAATTCAATTAGCAAATATATAATTCCAACTGTATTTATTTTTGTATCAGCACTTTGTTTAGTACTTATTCCAACAATTGACTATGTTGGAAATAATGATATTTTGATGTCTGTTATTAAAATTTCATTTTATTTACCATTTGTTGTAGTTGGAGTAATGTTTCATAATATTATTATGGATGTCATTTGGTTAAGCATTATTACTGTCAATTATCATTTTATGCCTCCAACATTACCAATAGATTGTATTATTACTTATGACATACGTTACTTAGTAGCATTTATATTTGGAATAATATGTATATTCGCTATGGGGATAATATTAAGTTATATGTCTAAGAGAACTGAGTATGGTAATTTAATGTTAGGTAAAATTAATGGTTTTAAAAAATATTTAGAAACTGTTGATGAAGATAAAATTAATCAAATGGTAAGTGAAAATCCAACTTATTTATATGATTTATTAGCTTTTGCAATAGTTTTAGATGTAAGTGATACATGGATTAATAAATTTAAAAAAGTTAATTTAAATCCACCTTATTGGTATGAAACATATGGGCCTTTTAACGTTCATAATTTAAATTCATTTACTAAATCAACTATTAAAACTTCTACAATTTCCATGGGTTCTTCTTCATCTGGTGGAAGTAGCAGTGGAGTATCCGGAGGCGGTTCTGGTGGTGGCGGAGGCGGCTCTTGGTAAAATATTTATAAAAAAAATGACAAATTAGCACTCTAGTATTGACAAGTGCTAATTTTTATTTTATACTTATTTTAGCACTTAGGAAAAATGAGTGCCAGGAAGTGATAATTTTGGGAGAAAGACAAGAGGAACTATTAAAAGAAATAGTAGAAACTTATATTCAAACATTTAGACCAGTTGGTTCTAAATCCTTAGTTGATAAGTTTAAAGTGTCTAGTGCAACTATTCGTAATGATATGGCTGATCTAGAAGAACTTGGATACCTGGAAAAAGAACATACATCTAGTGGTAGAATTCCTTCAGAAGCAGGTTACAAATATTATGTAAATAATTTAATGAAGCCTAAAGATATAACTGGAGAGGATATATTAAAACTACAAACAATACTTTCTAATAATCAATTAGTTGTATCAGATGCAGTTACTAAATGTATGGAAATTATAAGTGATATAACACATTATACAAGTGTTATAATCGGACCTTCAAAAAATGATAATACATTAAAACAAATTAGTATTATTCCAATAAATGAAGATGAAGATGAAAAGAGAGTAGTTGCTCTTTTAGTAACTAATAAAGGTATAGTTGAAAATAAACAAGTTATAATTTCTGATAATATTAATATGCGAGAACTTATAAAGACTAGTGAAATAATTAATAAATTTTTAGTAGGTACTCCAATTGACAAAGTATCAGAAAGACTTGAATTAGAAGTTAAACCTAAAATTAAAGACGTTATTAAACGTTACGAAGAAGTATGTAGTTTTTTCCAAAATGCATTTCATGACTTTACAATGGATAACTCAGATATCATATTTAGTGGTAAAACCAATATATTAGATTATAAAGAATATGAAGAGCCTAATAAATTAAAAGAAATGATAAGCAAGTTAGAAGATCAAGAACTTGTTAAAAATATTAATACGACTGATGAAGGTATAAATGTTTATATTGGTGAAGAGACTGAATTTGATAAAGATGTTACTATTATAAAGACTCATTACAAGGTAGGAAATGATGAAGGTACACTTGCAATTATCGGACCAAAGAGAATGGAATATGATAAAGTTGTAACCTTGCTTAATTTCTTAAAAAATTATATTGAAAAATAGTGGAGAGTGACTTATGAAAGAAGAAAATAAGACTAAGAATACAAAAACGGAAGTAAAAAAAGAACATACTCCAAAAAAAGATAAAAAAATAGAAGAAATAGAAAAACTAAAGCAAGAAGTTGCTGAAGAAAAAAATAAGCGTATGCGTATACAGGCAGAAATGATGAACATCAAAAAAAGAAGTGATGATACATTAGCTATGTATATGAAATACGCGAATGAAGATATACTTAAAAGCTTACTTCCAATTGTAGATAATTTTGAAAGAGCATTAAGTATGGAAAATGAAGAAAATCAAGAGTTTTTAATAGGGTTTGCTATGATATATACTAATATTTTAAATATATTAGAAACAAATGAAGTTAAAGAAATAGTTTCTTTAAATGAAACTTTTGATCCAGAAGTACATCAAGCTGTATTAACAGAAAAAAGTGAAGATGTAGAATCTGGAATAGTAATAGAAGTATTACAAAAAGGATATAAATATAAAGATAAAGTACTTAGACCAGCCATGGTTAAAGTATCTGAATAGGAAAGGTGATAAATTATGGGAAAAATAATAGGAATTGACTTAGGAACAACAAACAGTTGTTGTGCAGTACTTGAAGGAGGAACTCCAACAGTTATTGCAAATGCTGAAGGAGATAGAACTACTCCATCAGTAGTAGCGTTCACTAAAAAAGGTGATGAACTTGTAGGTATTCAAGCAAAAAGACAAGCTGTTACAAATGCTGATAATACAATTGCTTCTATAAAAAGACTTATGGGAACAAATAAAAAAGTAAAAGCTAATGGAAAAGAATATAGTCCAGTAGAAATAAGTGCTAAGATTTTAGCTAAGATTAAAAAAGATGCGGAAAGCTATTTAGGAGAACCAGTTACAAAAGCAGTTATAACTGTTCCAGCATATTTTAATGATGCTGAAAGACAAGCTACTAAAAATGCTGGTAAAGTTGCTGGACTTGAAGTTGAAAGAATTGTTAATGAACCAACTGCAGCTGCATTAGCATATGGACTTGATAAACAAGA
>CAKONX010000032.1 GCA_934098345.1 uncultured Bacilli bacterium | reverse complement strand
GAGAATTCAAACTCTTGGTTTAATGAAATCGTTGATTATGCATCAAGTATTGGAATGCCTGGTATAGGTTATATAACACTTATGAGTGATGGCTCTTTAAAAGGACCTATTGATAAATTCTTAAGTGATGAAGAAAGAGAAAACTTGATTCACGAATTTGATATGAAAGAAAATTCAGTAATGTTCTTTATAGCAAATAGAAATAAACTTCATGCACAAAAATTTGCTGGCCTTATAAGAAATGAACTTGGAAGAAAAATGAACTTAATTGATAATAATAAACTAGAATTATGTATCATTAATGACTTCCCAATGTTTGAATTTGATGAACAAACTAAGAAGTGGGAATTCTGTCATAATCCATTTAGTTTACCTCATGGAGGAATTAAAGATTATGAAGAAAAAGATCCAGGAGAAATACTTGCATATCAATTTGACTTTGTATGTAATGGTAATGAAATGGCTTCTGGAGCAATTAGAAATCATGATTTAGATAGTTTAGCTAAAGGATTTGAAATAGTTGGATACAGCCGTGAAGAAGTTGAAAATAGATTTAAATCAATATTTACAGCATTTAAATATGGATGTCCTCCACATGGTGGTATGGCTCCTGGTATCGATAGATTAATAATGCTTATCCAAGATGAACCAAACTTAAGAGAAGTACAAGCATTCCCAACAAGTGCAAGTGGAGCAGACTTAATGATGGGATCCCCTGCAACACTTATGCCTATACAACTTAAAGAACTTGGAATAAAAGTGGAGAGTGATGAAGATGAATAATGGTTTTACACCTGAAGCGGTAGAAAAACTTGCCGATTTATTAATGATTGGTTTAAGTGATGAAGAAAAAGATATGGTATTTAAAGAATTTGCAGTAATTGATGCAAATATCAATAAAATAAATGAAATACCTAATATAAAAGATGTTCTTCCAATGACTCATGCTTTAGATAATTTTGAATATGTTCTAAGAGACGATGAAGTTGAAGAATCAATTGATATAAAAGACTTACTTGCTAACTGTGATGACACAGATGGTGATGAAGTAAGTGTACCAAAGGTGGTGGGATAATGGATAAAGATATTAAAACATTACATGAAGAATTAGAATCTGGTTCTATTACAAGCGAAGAACTTGTTAAAGAAGCTATAAAAGACTCTTATACTGCCAAAGAAGAATATAATGCAGTAGTTACTGTTGTAGATAATGCTTCTTCTAAAGAAGTTACTAAAGAACTTTTATCTGGAATACCTTTTGCTTGTAAAGATAATTATTCAACTGCTGGAATTTTATCAACTGGATCAAGTAATACTTTAAAAGATTATGTTCCATTTTTTACAGCAACTGCTATAAAAAACTTAGAGAGTAAAGGAGCAATTTTAGTAAATAAAACAGCAATGGATGAATTTGGTATGGGTGGAACTGGAACAACAGCTCATACTGGAAATATTTTAAATCCATGGGATAAAACACGTATGTGTGCTGGTTCTTCTTCTGGATCAGCTGCTATAGTTGCTGCTGGACTTATTCCTTATGCAACGGGATCAGATACAGGAGACTCTATTCGTAAACCTGCTGCTTACTGTGGTATTGTTGGATATAAACCAACATATGGAATGATTTCAAGATATGGTTTATTTGCTTTTGCTTCTTCTTTAGATACATGTGGGGCTTTAACAAGAAATGTTGAAGATGCTGCAATTGTAGTAGATGGTATGAAAGGAATCGACAAGTATGATATGACTACTTGGGATTCAAGTGATATTCATCTATATGATAATTTAAATAAAGATATTAAAGGTAAAAAACTTTTCTATTTAGAAGATATATGTGATATTAACTCATATACTCATAAAACTCCTGAATTAACTCGTCATTTAAGTATTTTCCACGAAACTCTTGATAAATTAAGAAGCCTTGGAGCTATAGTAGAAGGCGTAAAAATTGATAGAACTTTACTTAATGCAATATCTTCTACATATGTAGTTTTATCTTGTGCTGAAGCTACAAGTAACATGTCTAACTTAACTGGATTCATTTTCGGTCCAAGAGGAGAAGGTAATACTTATCAAGAACAAATGAAAGATCATAGAACTAAAGGATTTTCTCCATTGATAAAAAGAAGATTTATAATTGGTTCATACGTTTTACAATCTGAAAACCAAGATAGATACTTTAAAAATGCTCAAAGGGTTAGAAGACTTATTGTAGATAAATTTAAAGAATTATTTGCGAGTTATGATGCATTTATTATGCCAGTTGGAACTGGTGTTGCTAAGAAATTTGAAAATGATAAAGATGTTTTAGATGAAAGTGAACTTGATGTACTTGAAGAACATTTACAAATTGGAAACTTTGGAGGTTTCCCATCTATAACTATTCCAGATGGATTAATCGATGGCCTTCCAGTAGGAGTAAACATTACAGGAAACTGTTATGATGATCAAAATGTTTTAAATATTGCTTATGCCTTAGAAAGCGCGATGGAATATAAAAATATGATTGCAAAGGAGGTTAAGTAATGAGTAAATATTATGTAACTATCGGCCTTGAAATGCACTGTGAAATATCTGAAACTAAATCAAAAGTATTTTCAAGTGCTAAAAATGGATATTCAGAAATGCCAAATACAAATATAAGACCAATTGACATGGGTTTTCCTGGAACTTTACCAGTTTTAAATAAAGAAGCTGTAAAAATGTCTTTGATGATGAGTGAAATTTTAAATTGTCGTCAACCAGAATATATGTATTTTGAAAGAAAAAACTATTATTATCCTGATATGCCAAAAAACTTTCAAATAACTCAAAATCCACCAGAAGACTGTGTTGGTATGGGTGGATACTTAGATATTATTCGTGATGATGGAACAAGCTTTAGAGTCGGAATAGACAATATCCACTTAGAAGAAGATGCAGCTAGTATGAATCACTTATATGATACTTCAACAATTGATTATAATCGTGCAGGTGTTCCACTTCTTGAACTTGTAACTGAACCTTGCTTACATTCAGCAGATGATGCAGTATACTTCCTTGAATATGTTCGTGCAATATATCAATATTGTGGAATAAGTGAAGCTGATTCTAAAAAAGGTCAAATAAGATGTGACGTAAATATTTCTATAAGTGATGATGAAAATACTTTAGGAACAAAAGTTGAAGTTAAAAATGTTAACTCATTTGGCGGAGTACATGACGCAATTATTTATGAGATTAAAAGACAAAGTGAGCTTAAAGATGCAGGACGTTATGACGAAGTAGAACAAGAAACAAGAAGATATGATGAAGAATCTGGAACAACTATCCATATGCGTAGTAAAGTCGATGCTATTGATTATAAATATTTTGTTGAACCAAATATTCCAAAATTCAAGATAACTAAAGAATGGTTAGAGGAAATAAGAAAAAGTATTCCAGAACTTCCTTATGAAAGAAAAGATAAATATATGAAAGAATATGGTCTTTCAGAATACGATGCTGGTATTTTAATTAAAGACATTAACGTTGCTACATATTTTGAAGAATGTATATCACTTGGAGCAGATGCTAAATTAGCAGCAAATTGGATTACAGGTAATATTTTAGGTTATGTATATAAGCATGATACAGATATTAAAGATTTATATTTAACACCTACACGTTTAACTGTTATATTAAAAGCTATGAGTAATGGTAAGATTTCTTCTAAACAAGCTAAAGAATTATTCTTCTTAACACTTGAAAGATGTGAAGAACCTGGATCTATTATGAAAGCCGAAGGAATGGAACAAATAAGCGATGATGGAGCTTTAACTTCAGTTGTTACTGAGGTTTTAGATGAAAATAGTAGTCAAATAGAAGAATACAAAAACGGTAAAACTAATATGTTTGATTACTTTGTTGGTCAAGTAATGAAAAAAACTCGTGGTCAAGCAAACCCAGTTAAAGTAAAAGAAATTTTAACAAGTGAATTAAGCAAGAGATAATCTTGCTTTTTTATTTTGAAAGTTAAAAAATATATAATTATATTAAATTTGTGATAAAATAGTAATAGAATATGGAGGGAACGAAAGTGAAAAAAATAATTCTATTACTTTTTATTTTGCCAACATTTGTTTTTGCTAGCAGTCTTGAATGTGATACCGGTAATAAAACTTTAAATGATGAATTTTCATGTAAAATAGAAGGAAAAGGAAATATTGAATATGAATATATTAAAGGCAGATTAAATGTTCCAAGTTATATTACATGTGATAATTTTACTTATGCTGCTGGTTTAACCGAAATTAGTCCAATAAATAATTATGAATTCAATTTAAAAGGGATTCCACTTGATAACACATTTATAAATTTTAAATGTAAAGTAACTACTGAGATACAAAATACAACAAATGGTTATATAACAATAAATAATTTTAGTTATAATGGTTTTACTGAAATATTAAAAAGTAATATATTAAATTTTGTTCCAAGTGAAATAAAAAAAGATGAAGAAAAACCAAGAAATACAAGTATAAATAATCTATTAATTGAAGATATAAAAGATGATTCTTTAGATTTTACTTTTTCAAGATTTATAACAACGTACAATATTGAAGTATTAAATGAAGTTGATAAAATAAATCCAACTATAAAATTAGTTGATTCAAAATCAAAATATGAAATAAGTAAACTTGATCTAGAAGAAGGAGACAATGTAATAGATATTTTAGTTACAAATGAGACTGGAGATAAAAATACTTATACTTTAAATATTAAAAGACTTAAAGCTGGAGAAAATGTTTATGAAAGTCAAAATGATGCTAGTGTAAAAAATATTGAAGTAACTGGTCAAAAATTTAAATTTTTAGAAAATGTACATAATTATACTTTAGAAATAGCTGGAGAAGTTTCATCTCTTGATATAAAAGTTACACCAACAAGCGATAAATCAACAGTTAATATTAAAGGAAATTCAAATATTCAAAATAAAAGTAAAATAGTAATTGAAGTAATAAGTGAAAATAAAGAAGTTACAAATGAATATGTTATAAATATAAAAAAGAAACTTGATATAAAAGAGGAAAAAAACTATATATTTGCAGGTATAATTGCCTTCTTAGTATTTGCGCTTATTATAGTAATTGTTATAACTAATAATAGAAGATATAATAAGAAAAAACAAGAAGATATAAAGAATAAAATAGAAGTAATAGACAACTAAGTATATTATTTTTTTTACTTTATATGAAAAATGTTTCATATTGTATTGACTTTAAAAATATATATTTATATAATGTATATGAAACTTGTTTCATATAGGGAGGAATTATGAAAAAGAAAAATTTTATAGAAGTTAAAAAAGTTTATAAAACTTATCAAGTTGGAGGTAAACCATTTAATGCTTTAGATGGCGTAAACTTAAGTATTGATCAAGGAGAATTTGTTGTTATTTTAGGTCCAAGTGGAGCTGGAAAGTCAACTCTTTTAAATTTACTTGGTGGAATGGATACAGTTACTAAAGGATCAATTATGATAGATGATTTAGATATTGCGGCGTTAGATTCAAAAGGTTTAACAAAATATAGAGCTAATGATGTTGGATTTATTTTTCAATTTTATAATATTATGCCAACTCTTACAGTACTTGAAAATGTAAATCTTGTTAAAGATGTAACTAACACAGACGTTGATGCTAAAAGTGTTATTAAAAGTGTTGGACTTGAAAGAAATATAAATAAGTTTCCAAATGAACTTTCAGGAGGAGAACAACAAAGAGTTTCAATCGCTAGAGCTATAATGAAAAATCCAAAAGTATTACTTTGTGACGAACCTACTGGAGCACTTGATTCTAAAACTGGAGTTGAAGTATTAAAACTTTTAAGAAGTCAATGTGATGAAGATACAACAGTAATCGTTGTTACTCATAACTCACTCATTGCAGAAATAGCAGATCGTGTAATAAATATTAAAAATGGTCGTGTTGACAGTGACATAAAAAATGCACATCCAAAAAATATTGATGAGGTTGTTTGGTAATATGTTAGTAAGAAAGATGATCCGTGACATAAAAAATAACATGTCACAATTTATTGCAATATTTTTAATGGTTATGATCGGTGTTATGGCTTATACAGGAATTGAAGCATACATGGGTGGTATGCAACATACAGCTGATAAGTTTTACTCTGAAAATAATTTATTTGATTTAGTATCAATTGGTGCTAATTTTACTGATGATGACTTAAAAAAAGTAAAAAAACTTGATAATGTAAAAGATGCTGAGAGAAAACTATCTGTTAATGCAACTACCGATAATGATCGAACTTTACTTTTAAATTTTATTGAAAGTAACAATATTTCTAAGTTCTATGTAAAAAAGGGAGTACTATTTGATGCATCTTTACATGGTGTTTGGTTAGATGAATATTATGCTAAAGAAAATAGTATTAATGTAGGTGATACTATATTAGTTAAATATGATACTTTAGAATTAAAAGAAAAAGTATTAGGTTTAATTAATGTTCCTGATCATTTATATGACACTAAAGATGAATCTGAGTTATATCCTAATAGAAAAGAATTTGGATTTGCTTATCTATCTATTAATGAGTTAAGTGAAAATTATATTAAATCAAAAGTAATGGATGAGATGAATATTAAAGATGAAAATATCTTTAATAAATACGTAAAAAATTTTAATTATAAAGATTACTACGTATTTAACTATTTAATGGTTGATGTAGATAATGAAGAAAAGATAGATGATGTAAAAAAAGATATTGAAGATAATATTGAATCTTCTTCAATCGTACTTCCAGCTACAAAAACTGCATCTTATATAACCTATCAAGGTGAAATTGATGAAGGTAAAACTTATGTAGGAGTATTTTCAGGATTATTTATTTTTATTGCTCTTCTTTCAGTTATTACAACAATGACTAGAGTAGTAAAAAAACAAAGAGTTCAAATTGGAACTTTAAAAGCATTAGGTTTTTCTGATACAAAGATACTTATTCATTATTTAAGTTATGGTTTTACAGTTTCACTTATCGGAGTAATTTTAGGTTTATTATTAGGTTATTTTGGAATTGGTAATATATTTATGTCTCTTGAAACTTCATTCTTTGAAATACCAAATGGTGCTCCTTTAATGAGTAGTTCTAGTTATATTGTTTCTGGAGTTGTAATATTCTTAGTTTTATTAATAACTTATCTTACAGTTAGATCTATTTTACATGAATGTCCAGCTGCAACTTTAAGAAATGAAATACCAAAGGTTAAAAAGGGTAGTTTAAATTTAACAATAGGTAAATTATTTAATAAATTAAATTTTTCAAGTAAATGGAACTTAAGAGATATAATAAGAAATAAAATGCGTACTATTATGGGTTTATCAGGAATAGTAGGTTGTACAGTTTTAATTGTATGTGCTTTAGGAATGAAAGACTCATTAAATCATTTTGTAGATTTACAATTTAATGACATTTACAATTTTGATTATAAATTAACTCTTAAAAATGATATAAGCGATGAAGAAATAAAGAACTTAAAAGAAATTTATGGAAATGAAACATCACTTACACTTAATATAGAAATTTTAAAAGATGATAAAAAAACAAGTAATACAGCTTTAATAAATGATTCAACTTCTTTATTAAGATTTGTTGATACTAAAAATAAATTCATGAAACTAGATAATTCCAAAGGTGTTTATATAACAAGTAAACTTGCCGAGTTAGATGGATATAAAATTGGTGATAAAATAAAATGGCATATTGCTGGTAATGATGAATATTTTGAATCAAAAATAGTTGGTTTTACAAAGGACCCACAAAATCAAAATATGCGTATGACTAGAGAATATTATGAATCTTTAGGAAAAGAATATAAAGAAGATACAATTTATACAAATAAAAAAGTAAATAAAAATGAAACTATTGATGGAGTTGATTTAATACAAGATAAAAATGCTTTAAAAGAATCAATGAATAATATGCTTTCAATGATGAAAACAATGATATCTTTAATTATATTTATAGCAGTTATGTTAGGAGTAATAATAATATATAATTTAAGTATTTTATCTTACAGTGAAAAACAATATCAATTTGCTACTTTAAAAGTACTTGGTTTTGAAAATAAAAAAATAAAAAAAGTATTTGTTAAACAAAATAATTGGATAACTATTTTAGCAATTATAATAGGTCTACCTTTAGGGTACTTATTAGTTGAATATTTATTCCAAGTTGCAATTGAAGAACACTATGACTTTAATGCTTATATAAAACCATTAACTTATGTCATATCAGCACTTGCTACATTTATTATTTCTTATATAGTATCAATTTATGTATCTAGAAAAATAAATAATATTGATATAGTTTCTAGTTTAAAAGGTAATGAATAAAGTGTTATAATACATAAAAGGATGTGATATTTTGGGTAATGTACGTGAACCTATAAAAAAATCATCAATTGAAAAAAAACAAAGAATTATAAGACTTGGTTTTGAGCTTATGTGTGATAAAGGATATCATAATGTAAATACAGTTGATATTGCAAAATATGCTGATGTTTCTACTGGAATAATATATCAATACTTTTCTGATAAAAGAGATATATTTATAGAAGGAACTAAAGATTATGCTAATACAATACTTTTTCCAATGTTAGATGTTATTGATAATGAAACTATTGATAAAAGTAATATAGATGTAATTATATCTAAAGTAATAGATAACTTTATTAAAACTCATACAATGAAAAAAGAAGCTCATGAAGAATTAATGGCAATGAGTTACTTAGATGATGAAGTATCTCAAATATTTAATAAAAGTGAACTTGAACTTACTGATAAATTATCCAATATATTAGTTAAAAGTGGTTTTAATAAAGAAAATATCGAAGAAAAAGTTCATATAATAATTGGTATAGTTGATAATTATTGTCATGAAGTTGTTTATCATAAACATGAGAAAATGAATTATGATATTATGAAAGATATATTAATTAATACGATAAAAGGCTTACTTAACTAAGTCTTTTTATAGTATTATAAAAAAAGAAAAACTTATTTAAAAAGAGGTATTTATGATAAAGTGTGTAAAAATACAAAAGGATTTATATTTAAAATATGAAAAAGACGTGTTTAATATCATTAGAAATAATATGATTAATATCATTGACACTCATAATTCTATAGAAGAAGATTATTTTAACTGGAAAACTTCAATGGATAAAGAATTTTCTAATTCAAATAAATTCGGGTATTTAGCATTAGAAGATAATAAATTAGTTGGGTACATTTTATTAAAAAAATTATTAGATGGATTAAAAATAGACGAAATACAAGTAATTAAAGATCATCAAGGAGATAAAGTTACATATATTAAATTATTAAAGACAATAAATAATATAAATTTAAATAATAATGATATAATTTATAGTTATGTAAATAAAAATAATATAAAATCTCAAAAAATGTGTGAAAAATTATCATTTAAAATTTATGATGAAACGAATAATGGTATAAAATATAAAACAACATATAAAAATATAATTACAATTTTAAATTCTTATGAAGTTAAATAGTTAATAATATGAAAGTGTATTGAAAAATATACAAGATTGTTTTATTTACCATTCTTGACATCATAATTCTTATAGTTTAGAATAAATACTTGTTTGGTGATAGTTATGAAGATTTTAAATAATATTAGCAATTTTAGAAGAATTGATTTATATGGCGATGGGTACGTTGGTGATGAATACAGTGGAGCATTCGTTATCGATAGATATAAAAATGGTGAATTTTATCTTGTTATTGCAGATAGAGGAGATGGTTGGGATCACGTTAGTGTGTCTTTGCACAGAAAAAATGGTGCTAATATTAAAAGATGCCCATCTTTTGAAGAGATGATGATGATAAAAGAAAAAACATTTGAAGAAAGTGAAATTGTTTTTCAACTTCATCCGGCAGAAGAAGAATACATTAATACGCATCCATTTTGTCTTCATTTGTGGAAGCCAAATAGTTATGATATGATTATTCCACCATTAAATCTTGTCAGTAGTGATAATTTAAGGGAAGTTTCTTGTTTTGTACACGATGGTATTATCGTGAGAATTAAAACCGGAGAATTTGAAGAGTGGCAAGTTGCGAGAGTGTATTGTTTTACCAAAGATGGAAAAATGATTAAAACAACTCCATCTTGGGATATAATGTGTGAAGCAAAATCTTTAATCTTTGGTGATAAAAATGTTGCTTTTCAATTTATGTCATCTTTGACTGATAAACACATTGGTTTAGATATATGGTGTCCAAAAAATTTAGATTTAATATCATCTTTGCCAGATTCTAAATTGGTAGGTTATAATAAAAAAAGCAAATTATAAACTTTTTTAATTTAGTACTTGATTTATTAAAAAAAAGTGATAAGATTATGGTTATATTTATTAGAGGATGGTATGCTTATGAGAAATTTAAGAACTAAAATTCTAATTAAATGCTGTTATGGAAATGATCTTGTTTCTATGTTTGCATGCTCATGCTTCAAAGTAAATGCAAATAAAGTATGTTTTTAATCGGTACCTTTAAGATGCTTGTGTGTCTTGAAGATACCGATTATTTTTTTTAGGAGGTTAGATTGATTTAATATGGGAAATATTACTTTAGAAGATTTATTAGAAAAGTTAATTGGTTATACGAATGAAGAAATTACATTTGTAAAGAAAGCATATTATTATGCTGAAAGTCTTCATAGGGGTCAAGTAAGACAGAGTGGAGAAGCATACATAACTCATCCTTTAAATGTTGCTTATATACTTGCAGAAATGCACGCTGACAGTGATACTATCTGTGCAGGTCTTTTACATGATACAATAGAAGATGCAAATATAACTAAAGAAGACATAGCTCATGAATTTAACCAAAATATAGCTAATTTAGTTGATGGAGTTACAAAGCTTGCAAAAATGAATTTCTCATCAAAACAAGACCAAAATTACGCCAATACGAGAAAGATAATAACTGGTGTAACCGAAGATGTAAGAATTATAATTATTAAATTAGCAGATAGACTTCATAATATGAGAACTTTACAATTTAAATCAGAATTTAAACAAAAAGAAAATTCTCTTGAAACAATGGAAATATTTGTTCCTCTAGCTTATTATATTGGGGCATATAGAATTAAATCTGAACTTGAAGATTTATCTTTAAAATATTTAAAACCTGATATGTATAAAGCAATTGAAGAAAAGAAAATAAAAATAGAAGAATCAAGCGAATCTTGCTTAAAAGAGATGCTTTATAAAATACATAGTTTATTAAATGATAAAGAAATACCAAATGAAATTAAAGTAAGAACTAAAAATATATATGGAATTTATAAAAGATTAAGTGATGGCCATAGATTATCAGATATACATGATTTACTTGCTTTAAAGATAATGGTAGATGAAGTTGAAAACTGTTATAGAACACTTGGAATGATACATCATGAATATCATCCAATAAATGACAAATTTAAAGATTATATATGTAATCCTAAAACGAATATGTATAGAAGTTTACATACAACAGTTTTTGGCCCAGAAGATAGACTTGTACAAACTCAAATAAGAACATTTGATATGGATAAAGTTGCATCTTTTGGTTTAACTGCTTATTGGGATTCTAAAAAAGGTCAAGCAAGAGATATTATGCAACAAGAACTAAAAGAGAAATTTCAATTCTTTAAGTCATTAACGGAAATAAATTTAATGTTTGGTGATAATCAACAATTTGTAAATCAAGTTAAAACTGAACTTTTCTCTGATAAAGTTTATGTTTATACAACTAAAGGTGATATAATTGAATTACCAAAAGGAGCAACACCAATAGATTTTGCATATAAAATTCATACAGATATAGGTAATACGATGGTTGGAGCTTATATAAATGATGAATCTGTTCCAGTAGATTATGTATTACAAAATAAAGATAGAGTTAGAATTATAACAGATGAATTATCTTTTGGACCACGTGAAGAATGGTTAGATAAAGTAAAAACTTCAAAGGCAAAACGTAAAATAAAGGAGTTTGGTAATAATGATTTATCCTGAAAAATTAAAAACAAATGATACGATAGAAATAATTTCACCATCAAATGGTATAAAAAGTAAAAAAATAGAAAAATTTGAAAAGGCATTAGAAAAACTGAATAATAGTGGATTTAAGGTAGTAGAAGACAGATATGTAAGAAATAGTGAAAATGGTGTTAGTTCGTCTGCACATAATCGATCAGTCGAACTAAATAATGCAATAAAAGACAAAGGAGTAAAAGCTTTAATTGCATGTTCAGGCGGAGATTTTTTAGTTCAAATTATGGATTTAATAAGATTTGGACAACTAAAAAAAAATATAAAGTGGGTACAAGGTCAATCTGATATTACCCCTTTGTTATTTTACATAACAACCAAACTTGATATTGCAACAATTTATAGTTTTAATGCTAAATCTTTTGGCGAGGATAATGTACCAGCATCAATGATAAAAAATAATATAGAATTTTTAAGTGGAAAAACACCGAAACAAATCGAATATGGTTATAAATTAGATAATGATAAAATAGAGCAATCATGGGAATGTATAACGGATGATAGAACTTTTAAAGGAAGGATTATTGGAGGATGCTTAGATTCTTTAAAAGATATAATAGGGACAAAATATGATTGTGTAAAAAAATTCATAAACAAGTATAAGGAAGATGGAATAATTTGGTATTTTGATGTAGCAGAAATGACAAATGAAGATATATTAAGAACAATGTGGCAATTTAAAAATGCTGGATGGTTTATAAGCTGTAATGGCATTTTATTCGGAAGATTAGAAGATGAAATTAATTATACAGGTATAACATTAAAAGATGCCATTAATTATAATCTTTTTGATTCAAATATTCCAATTTTTATAAATACTGATATAGGGCATACAGATCCCGTGCATACAATAATTAATGGCTCGATTGTAAAAATAACTAAAAATAAAGATAATAAACATGTTATGGAGACGTTTTTTGAATGAAAATATTAATTGGAGTTTGTGGAATATAAATATATAAATATATAGTTGATAATATTATTAATTATCAATGAAACTTAGTGAAATTTAATTTAGTAACAAAGCCAAAAAATATAAAATTAAATTTTATTAAGCTATTTATAGTAATTTAAATCAAAAAAATACTGCTACTTTATTTATCAATTAAAAAATTAGTAAAAATGTCTATAGGACAAAATTACTAATTAGTCACAGAAAAGAAAAAAACATTCACAAAAGTACTTTAATAAATTGCATTTTATATGATACAATATAGTAGAATTATTTAATTTATAAATGTTGATTAATGAATAGTAAAGTATATCATTTTAAATTTAGAGAGTTTATGTTTGG
>CAKONX010000031.1 GCA_934098345.1 uncultured Bacilli bacterium | reverse complement strand
AGATTCAAACTTAAAGTGGCAAAGAGTGGTGTCCCTTCTGAACTTAAAAAACATAAACATTATGACAAACCAGGAGTAAGAAAACGTGAAGCTAAAAAAGAAATGATTAAAAACTCACGTAAAAGAAATAAGAATAGAAGAGGTTAAGCCTCTTTTTAATTTATGAAAGGTGATTATATGTTTGACAAAATTAAAAGTGATTTACTTGAATCTATGAAGTCTGGAGACAAATTTAAGCTTGGAGTATTAAGAATGCTTAAAAGTGCCTTACAAATGGAACAAATTAGTTTAAATCATGAATTAAGTGATGATGAAGTATTAACGGTTATAAGAAGAGAAGTAAAAAAAAGAAATTCTTCTATAACTGAATATGAAAAATTTAATAAATTAGATACAGTTGAGGATTTAAAACATGAAGTTGCTATTTTAGAAGAATATTTACCTGCTATGCTAAGCGATGAAGAAATTGAGAAAATTATTGATGAGACTATAGCAGAATATGATAACCCTGATATTAAATCTATGGGGAAAATAATTGCTGAAGTAAAAACTAAAACTAATGGAAACGCTGATATGTCTTTAGTTTCTAAGCTAGTTAAAGAAAGACTTTCTTAAGCCTTTCTTTTTATTTTTGTATAAGGAAGAACTTACTACTAGGCAAAGTATATTATAAAACTAAAGAATATTCTTTAAATGATGAAAAGAATGATACTAAAGCCATAGATATAACATATAAAAGAATATATGATTTTAATGAAGTAGGCGATGAACTATATACCTGTAAATAGGTTCTTGAGTGGTTTTACCACTCCTTTATTATGGTAAATATTAAGTCATCAAGTGTTATTTTTTATTACAAATTCATATTATTTATTGGTGATATTTATGTTAGATATAATTAGATCGTATTTTAAAGATGAGAAGTACTATATTGTTATGTTTAATGATGGAGTATATATAAAAAACTATAATAATATATTATCACTTACTGAAGATGAGCTTTTAATTAATATTAATGATGTTATCTATAAAATAAAAGGAAAAAACTTTATATTGTCTAAAACAGTTGGGAGAGAACTTACTGTAAATGGTAGTATAGAAAGTATTGAAAAAATATGATTTTAATAAAAGTAGAAAAAAATAATAGATTATTTATTAAAAAATGCTTAAAAATGGGTATTAATTTATATGGCGTAAGTTATCATAAAGATTATTTAACTTGTAAAATTGATATATTAGATTATGAAAATATAAAAGAAAAATGCTATTTTTCAGATATAACAGTTATTAAATATTTAGGCAAAAAAGGAATACTTATTCATTTAACTAAATATATGTATGATTATTGCTTACTTATTTTATTAATTGTTGGTTTATTCTTTATTAGCAATGTTATTGTTGAAGTCGAGGTAAAACATGAAAACAAGGCTTTAAAGAAAGACATTAATGAGATTTTACTTTCTAAAAATATTAAACCTTATACTTTTGCTTTATCTATAAAAAACCTTAATAAAATAAGCGATGAAATAGTAAAAAACAATAATGATAAATTAGAATGGTTAAGTATATATAGAACAGGCATGAAATATGTTGTGTCTTTTGAAGAACGTATAATTAAAAACGTTCAAGAAGAAGATAAATACTGCCACATTGTTGCATCTAAACCAGCAGTTATAAAAAAAGTCATAACTTATAATGGAGAAAATGTTGTTGAACGAGATAAATTTGTAAACAAAGGTGATATCCTTATTACTGGTACTATAAAAAAAGACGAAGAGATAAAGAAAAATACTTGTGCAAATGGAATAGTTCTTGCTGAAAGTTGGTATAAAGTAAATGTAACTTATCCTCTTAAATATACAGAAAAGAAATATACAAAGAGAAAAAGAATAAATTTTAAATATAATAATAACTACTTTTATAAAAAACATTATAAAAGTTATGAAGAAAAAAGAATTTTTAAATTTGGCCCATTTTCAATTGTAAGAGAATTTGAAACTAAAGAAGAGACTTTAAAATATAATGTAATTGATGCTAAAAATAAAGCAATGGATGCGGTTATAAACGAACTTAAGAAAAAAATAAGTAGTAATTCGGAAATAATTGATAAAAAAGTTTTGAAAGAAAACAAATTTGATAGTAAAATAGAATTAGAAGTATTTGTAAGTGTTATAGAAGACATAGGGAAAAAAGAATATTTTACAATTGAGAATACTGTGGGTGATGAAAGTGATACCAACTAAACTTTATAATATTATTGGAAATACTTTTCCAATGATAATACTTTTTTCATTAGTGATGATTCTTTATAGAATTATATGTGTAATTATTACTAAAGAGAAAATTAATGCATTTAAAGAGTTAAAGATGCTTATTTATATAATATATTGTTTCTTGTTATTTAAATTAGTAACAACAACTGACTTTGAAAGTTATTCTAATAATTTTATACCTTTTAAAGAAATAATGCGTTATAAAGTAACAAGTGTTTTATTTTATCGTAATGTTGTTGGTAATATTTTACTTTTCTTACCATTTGGTTTTCTAATAACTGATATGATACATGATAAAACATCAAAGATAAACTTCTTTATTTCAACGTTTATGGTGTTTATAACATCACTTTCAATTGAAATAATTCAAATGCATATTGGAAGAAGTTTTGATATAGATGATATAATGCTAAACGTAGTTGGTGGTATTTTAGGATTTATAATATTTTATATAATCAATAAAATAAAAAATAAATGGATACAAGATAAAAGTAGTATACTTCCAACGATACTTTCTTTTATTATATTTATTCTTATATTGATTTTAATAATTTTAATGGTGGTGAAGTATGTATGAATAATTTTGAAATAGTTAATGAATATGGATATAAAGAAGATTATAGTTATTTGGATGAAGTATTAAATCATACTTTAGATAAACTAAATATAAAGAATGCATATTTTTCTATTATATTTATAGATGATGAAAAAATGCATAGAATGAATTTAGAATATAGAGGAATAGATAGAACAACTGATGTTTTAAGTTTTGCTTTAGAAGATAATGATAATATAATAAGTGAAATAAGAAATTTAGGAGATGTGTTTATTTCAATACCTAAAATGATTAGTCAAGCAAATGAATATGGGCATTCAGAAAAAAGAGAACTTTCATTTTTAAGTGTTCATGGACTTTTACATTTACTTGGATATGATCATACAAGAAGTGAAGAAGAAGAAAAAATCCAATTTGGATTACAAGATGAAATATTAAATGATTTAAATATAGTGAAGTAGGTGGATTAGGTGAAAAGTGGTTTTGTTAGTATAATTGGAAGACCTAATACAGGTAAAAGTACTCTTATTAATACAATTATTAATGAACATATAGCAATTGTTTCAAATGTTGCTGGTACAACTAGAAATACAATTCAAGGTGTTTATCATGATAAAGATACTCAAATAGTCTTTGTTGATACTCCAGGAATACATAAAGCTCAAGATAAACTTGGAAAACATTTAAATAAACAATCATATGAATCTTTAGAAGATATTGATGCTATATATTTTGTAGTTGATGCATCAAGTGGTATTGGAACTGGAGATAAATTTATTATTGAAGCACTTAAACACACAAGTGTTCCAGTTATTTTAGTGCTTAATAAAATAGATAGACTTACAAAAGAAGGAATAATTAATGCAATAAATGATTATAAAGATTTATTTGATTTTGCAGATATTATTCCAATAAGCGCTAAAAACAATGATAATGTTGATCGATTAATAAGTTTAACTAAGAAATATTTAAAAGACGATATAAAATATTATGAAGATGATGTTATAACTAATAATGATAGATACTTTATGATATCTGAACTTGTTCGTGAAAAAATACTTAATTTAACAAATGAAGAAGTTCCTCATTCAGTTACATGTGTTTTAACAAACTTTAATGAAAAAGCTGATTCTGCATATATTAATGTTGATATTATTGTATCAAGGGATTCTTTAAAGAAAATAATTATTGGTAAACAAGGAAGCATGCTTAAAACTATTGGAAGTGAAGCAAGAAGCGATATTGAACGTATGCTTGGTAAAAGAGTATATTTGGAATTATTTGTAAAAACAGTTAAAAATTGGCGAAATAAAGAAAAATATTTAATTGAATTGGGTTTTGATGAGCTATAGTGAATAAAACTATGTGATTTGCCTCAATATATTAATAGAGAGGTGAATAAAATGACTTACGATAAAAATTGGGATAAATTTAAAAAAACTGGTAAGATTGAAGATTATTTAAAATTTAAGAAAGTGATGTAGTATGTTAAAAAAAATTAAAGGAATAGTTATAAGTGAAACACCTTATAAAGATTCCTCTAAAGTCTTAAATATAATATGTGAACTTGGCATAGTTGGAGTTATTTCAAAAGGATGTAAGAGTTTAAAAAGTCCTTTACGTGTTATATCTAATAAGCTTAACTATGCTGAATATGTCATTTATTATAATGAAGGTAAATTATCTACTTTAAAAGAAGGTAGCATTATAGATTCTTTTGATAATATTAAAAATGATTTAACTAAAATATCTTATGCAACTTATATAAGTGATCTTGTTAATCAAGTAATGAAACAAAATAATGACCCAAAAGTATTTGATTTATATTTAAGTTCTTTAAAAAAAATAGATGAGGGAATGAACCCAACTGTTATAATGAATATTTTAGAGGTTAAATTGCTTGATTATTTAGGCGTTGGTATTAATTTAAATGGATGTGTTAAATGTGGTAGCACGAATGAAATTATAACTGTTGACCCTGATGCTGGGGGTTATATTTGTAAAAAATGCTATACAAATGAGCTTTTATTTGATGAAAAAGTAAGAAAAATGCTTAGAATGTATTATTTAGTAGAAATAGATTCTATAAAAGATATGAAAATAAATGATTATGTAATTGATTCAATAAATAAATTTTTATCAATATACTATGATAGATATACTGGTCTTTATATAAAAAGTAAAAGTTTTTTAGAAAGAAATGTTAATATGTAAGACAAGATGTCTTTTTTTTTAAGTTTTTTTATAGTAAAATAGGATTGGATGTGATTATTATGCATAAAGTAATTGCGATTGATGGATATTCTGCAAGTGGAAAAGGTAGTGTTGCTGACAAACTTGCATCTATTCTTGGATATTTAAGAGTTGATTCTGGTAAGCTTTATAGAAGTGTTGCTTATCTTGCAATAAAATATAATGCTAATTTTGATAATGAGCAAGAACTAATAAATATAGCTAAAAGCATGAATATTCATTATACAAAGGATGGAATATTTGTAAACGAAGAAAATGTTACAGATAAACTTAAAACTAAAGAAATTGATGAACTTGTTATAAAAGTGTGTGAAACTTATGCAATTAGACATATCGTAAACGCTCATATACGAGCGATTAGAAATGAACAAGATATAATAATCGATGGAAGAGATACAACAACAGCAGTATTTCCAGATGCGGATTTAAAAATATATTTAACTGCTTCTTTTGAAGAAAGAGTTAGAAGAAGATATGAAGAATATAAAAGCATTGGGAAAAATGTAACTTTAGAAGAAGTTGTTGAAAATATAAAATATCGCGATAATTCAGATGATACAAGAGCTGAAGGTAGACTTTATATTGCAGATGATGCGGTAGTTATTGACTCTACAAATATGAGTATTGATGAAGTTGTAGATATTATTTTAAAAAATTTAGAAAGTGTGAGAAGCAATGAATTTAAAAGACTTATATATTAATTTTTTTGTTAGTAAAGGACATAAACAAATACCTAGTGCACCAGTAGTGCCTGAAAATGATCCTTCTGTTTTATTTAATACAGCAGGTATGCAACCTTTAATTCCATATTTATTAGGAGAAAAACATCCTTATGGAACTCGTTTGTGTGATTATCAAAAATGTATTAGAACGAATGACTTAGAAAATATTGGAGATACTTATCATCATACATTTTTTGAGATGTTAGGAAATTGGAGCTTAGGAGATTATTTTAAAGATGAATCTATTTCATGGAGTTATGAATTCTTAACAAGTGTTTTAAAAATACCTGTTGAAAGACTTGCAGTAACTGTATTTGCTGGAAACGAATCCATTCCTTTTGATGAAGTAACTTATAATAAATGGGTTAGTTTAGGAATTAAACCAGAAAGAATTGCTAGGACTGTTGATGATAATTTCTGGATTGCTGGAGAAACTGGACCATGTGGATGTGATACAGAAATATTCTATTTTAGAAGTGATGATGAAATACCTGAAACTTTTGATACTGAAGATGAACGTTGGGTAGAAATATGGAACAATGTTTTCATGCAATATGAAAAACACGAAGATGGTTCAATTACAGAACTTCCTAAAAAGAATGTTGATACAGGTATGGGAGTTGAAAGAACTACATCTATTCTAGAAGGAAAATTAGATAACTATGAATCTTCTATTTGGAGTGATGTTATTGAATTAATTGAAAGTATTTCTAATTTACCTTATAAAGGAAATGAAAAATCAATGCGTATAATAGCAGATCATATACGTTCATCAGTATTTATAGCAGCTGACCCAGCTGGAATTAAACCAAGTAATACTGATCAAGGTTATATTTTAAGAAGATTAATTAGACGTATGATTAGACATGCTAAAAAACTAAATATTGATGTTTCATCAAACTGGGAAGAACAACTTGCAAATAAAATAATGGATAAATATGAATCATATTATGAAGAAATAAAAGAAAATAGAAATGTTGTTCTAGAAGTATTAAAAACTGAAAAAGAGAAATTTGCTAAAACTTTAGAAAAAGGTTTAAAAGAATTTGATAAAATTATTAATAATGGATGCGATAATATTGATGGTAAAACAGCTTTCCATTTATTTGATACTTACGGATTCCCATTAGAGCTTACTGTTGAGCTTGCACATGATGCTGGAATAAATGTAGATGAAGAAGGCTATAAAGAATGTTTCAAAGCTCATCAAGAATTATCAAGAGCAGGTTCTACTAATAAATTTAAAGGTGGACTTGCAGGAAATTCAGAAATTGAAACTCGTTATCATACGGCAACACATTTACTTAATGCCGCTTTAAAAAAAGTAATTGGAGAAGACACTCATCAAAGAGGATCTAATATAACTGTTGAAAGAATGCGTTTTGACTTTAACTGTGACCATAAACTTACTGATGAAGAAAAGAAGCAAGCAGAAGATTTAGTAAATGAATGGATTAAAGAAGATTTACCAGTAACAGTTGAAAGTATGAGTAAAAGTGAAGCAATTGCAACTGGAGCTGAATGTATGTTTATTGAAAAATATCCTGATATTGTAACTGTTTATTCAATTGGTGTTGTATCAAAAGAATTATGTGGTGGACCACATGTTAAACATACTGGAGAACTTGGACATTTCGTAATTAAAAAAGAAGAAGCTTCTAGTCAAGGTATTAGAAGAATTAAAGCTATATTAGAAAGTGAAGAGTAATATGAAGGAAGAAACACGTAAAACCGCTAAAAAGAATATAAAAAAATTAACTGAAAAAGAAAGTAAATTTATAAGTGAATTTAAAGCGTTTATATTAAAAGGAAGTGTTTTGGATTTAGCAGTTGGTGTTCTTATTGGTTCGGCATTTCAAGGACTTGTTACAAGTTTAACTGATAATATTATTTCACCAATTTTGGGATGTTTTTCTGAAGTTAATTTCAATCAATTTACATTAGATATTTGGAATTTACATTTAAGATATGGTGCATTCTTAACAGATGTAATAAACTTTATAATTATGGCATTTGTAATATTCTTAATTGTTAAATTCTTTAATAAACTAAGAGATTTTGGTAAAAAAGAAGAAAAGAAAGAAGTTAAAAAAGAAAAATCTGAGGAAACAAAATTATTAGAGGAAATAAGAGATTTATTAAAAGAAAACAAAAAAAGCAACAAAAGATAATGTTGTTTTTTATTGCCAATTTTAGTTATTTTATGTACAATATTACATATTTATGAATTTGGGTGATTCTGTGAAAAAAATAAGTGAAATGAACTATGATGAACTTTTAATGCTAAAAAAAATTAGTTCAATGAGTTTAAATGGGATGGCTGGACTTTTTGCCCTAAGTGCCATATATTTAAAAAATCCGTTGCCTTTATTATCAGTATATGGTGTTGTTTCAACATATCACAATATTAAAACAATAACTGAAAAATATATGTCGGTAACTGATGAAGATATAAAAATTATGAAAAACATTTATGAAGATATTCTTTTAAATTTTACTAAAATGGCTAAAACAATTGATATTGATAACTCAATTGAAGTTTTTATAATCTTTTTCTTTATGAAAGAAAATGGTTTCTTTTCTTTTGATAAAGATAACAATCATGTTTTAAAACTTTCTCGTTATAAAGATTCAGCACTAGATGGATTATTATCGTTAAATGGACATGGAGTTTGTCGACATAATGCACTATTTTTACATAATTTATATACTAAGCTTGGATTTACAAGTGATATATCTACTGGTTCATTAAATAAGGGCCCAATATCATTAATTGATGATTTTATTCTTGAATATGGTTATAGTGATAAATATACAACAGCAGAACTTAATAAAATATTTATTACACAATATATTAAAACTGGCCTAATTCCAAAAATTTTATATAAAAGCAAGAATAAATATACAAATCATGCAATAACAAGAGTCAACTTCAATGATTCAACTATATTAACTGATCCAACTAATGGTTCTATTTTTATACATGAGTTTGCTGGTATTTTTAAATCGTTTCCTTCTTATGATTCTATTTTTATATTAAATGAAGACTATACTTCATTGTATAATAAAGCGCGTGAAATAGAAGAAATTGAGTTGAATTATGATTATAAGTTAGAAGAAATTCTATCAGCTGTAATGAAGACATACATAAAACTTTCTGGCATTACTGATATTATTAGTAATTTTTATAAAGAAAACAAAGATATTTATATTGAGGCAGAAAATATAATGCAAAAAGTTTTAAAAAAGAGATATTGATTATCTCTTTTATTATGTATATTTTTTTTGTATAATTATACTAGGTGAGTTATGAGAAAGATGGTTAGTATATTGGTAATTATTGTTTCTTTGGGTATAAGTGCATTTGTTATTTATTCTTCTTATAGTAAAAATACAGAATCTGAAGTATTTGTGTTTAAAAGAAATAATAAAGTTAAAGAAAGTTTTACTTTTTCTTCTTCTATAGACATATTGGATACATATTATCTTGATATTGATGGAAAAAAGAAATTAAATTTTAGATTTTCAGATGATATGAGTAGAAATATAACTCTTTTTAGTAGTGATACCTCTGTTGTTAGAGTTGAAGGAGATACTTTCTATGGTGTATCTGTTGGAGATGCAACTATTACAGCAAAATCAGAAGATGTAGAGAAAAGTTATAAAGTAGTTGTTACTGATTTAATTACAGCACCGGTACTAAAAAAGAATAAAGCATATTTACCATGTAAAAGATATACAAGTGAAGAAAATATATTGCTTGATAAGATACTTGAATCTAGAGTCAAAGAAATGGGTGAAGGAACACGTGGTGGAGTTTTAGCAGCAGCTAGATTCATTACTTTAGAGTTTCCTTATACAATTGGTTACTTTAATGAAAATGGCCGTTTAAATGGACATGGGTATCGACCTTATATTGATGGTGAAGGAAGGTATTATCATAAAGGATTATATTTAAGTGAAGAAAAGTATAAAGATATTATAAAAAACACTAAAACCGGACCTAAAATGTGGGGATGTAAACTTTATGATAACTTTGTGGATCGTTATAAAGCAAACGGATTTACATGTTCTGGATTTGTAACTTGGGCAATGTATAATGGCGGTTTTACTACTGGAGATGTTGGAGCTGGTGACTATAAACAATTTGATGATGATTTATCAGATTTAGGCCCACATCAAAAGATAACTTATGAATATATGAAAAATGGGAACTATAAAGTTGGAGATTTTATTGCTAGAAATGGACATGCTGCTTTAATAGTTGGTATTGATGATAAAACGATATATACTGCTGAATCTTTACCTCCAAAATTAAAAATATATACTTATGAAAGATATAGTGGCATTGTGAATGATCCAAATTTAACTTATGTAATAGAAATGAGTGATATTTATCCAAATGGTGATGGTATCATGACAGATATGTGGGAGTGAGAAAATGAATATTTTAGATATTATTACAAGAAAGAAAAATAATCAAAGTTTAAGTTATGATGAACTTTCCTTTGCCTTTAATGGTTATTTAAATGGAAGTATACCAGATTATCAAATGAGTGCACTTCTTATGTCAATTGTTATAAATGGTATGAATATGACTGAAACTCTTGCTTTAACAGATATATTTTTAAAAAGTGGAGATGAACTTAATCTTGGTGAAAAAATTGAAAACTTAGTTGATAAACATTCTACTGGAGGAATAGGAGATACAACAACTCTTATAATTGGTCCAATGTGTGCAAGTCTTGGAATGAAAATGGCTAAAATGAGTGGAAGGGGTCTAGGAATAACTGGTGGAACAATTGATAAACTTGAAAGTATTCCTGGTTTCAATGTTAATTTGAGTGAAGAAGAGTTTATTTCTCAAGTTGAAAATATCGGTTTTGCTGTTGTTTCTCAAACAAAGAATTTAACCCCTTTAGATAAAGTTATATATGCTTTAAGAGATGTTACAGGTACTGCTGAATCAATTTCTTTAATTGCATCAAGTATTATGTCTAAAAAACTTGCTTTAGGTTCTAAAAATATTTTAATTGATGTTAAAGTTGGTAAAGGGGCTTTAATGAAAACTATAGATGATGCAAATACTTTATGCAAATATTTAGAAGAAATAGGAGATGCTTATAATAGGAGTGTTAGAACTATTATAGGTAATATGGATGCACCACTTTCATACGCTATAGGTAATTCACTTGAAGTATGTGAAGCTATGAACGTTTTAAATGGTAAAAGATGCTCTTTATATGATGCTTGTGTTGAAATTGTTGCTAATTTATATGACATGACATTCTCTTCAGGATTAGAAGAAGGATATAAACAAGCAAGATATGTACTTGAATCTAAGAAAGCTTTAAATAAATTCTATGAATTTGTTCATGCTCAAAATGGTAGTTTACGTGGAGTAAGTGTTGCTAAAAATAAAATAAAAATAACTGCTAGTGAAACTGGTGAAGTTGAAAAAATAGATGCTTTAAAAGTAGGTGAGCTTGCCGCAACTCTTGGAGCAAGTAAAAAAAGTTTAGATGATAAAATTGATTATACGGTTGGAATTATGTTAAATGTTAAAATTGGTGATCACGTAAATACAGGAGATACATTATATACAATTTACACAAATGAAGAAAATTTAAATTTAAGTAAAAATGATACGGATTTTATAACTATATCTAGTGGACTTGATAATTGATGATGTGTTATAATTAAAAATAGGATAGAGGTTGGTTAGTATGTTTGGAAAGATACGTTATATTGATGATATTACTGCTGTAGTTGAAATTAATAAGGAAAATATGGTTGTTCCTAATTTAATGAACTTACATGTTATATTTGAAACAGATGATTTAAAACTATTAGGTGAAGTAAAAAAAGTAGATGAAGAAACAGTTCACATTGATCTTATGGGTCAATTCGTTGGTGAACGTTTTATAGCTGGTACAATAAAAAAACCAACTCTAGATAGTAAAGTACGTATCATCAATGATGATGAACTTGATATACTATTAGGTAAAGATGATGATAAAAGTATTTATCTAGGCCACAGTGCTATTTATCCAGATAAAAACGTTTATATAGATATAAATCAGTTCTTTTCTAACCATGCATCAATATTTGGTAATACTGGATCAGGAAAAAGTTGTTCAGTAGCAAGAATAGTTCAAAATATCTTCTTAAATAAACAATTTCTTGCTTATAATGCTAATCTATTTATATTTGATGCTTATGGTGAATATAAAAATGCCTTTAAAGTATTAGATAAATTTAATCAAAACTATCAATATAAATTTATTACATCTAATCCAGTTGACCCTGGAGATGTTCAATTAAATATTCCAGTATTTTTGCTTACTATTGATGATATATGTTTACTTTTACAAGCAGATAATCATCATCAATACACAATTGTTGAAAGAATGTTAAAATTGGCTAAATTATTCTCAAAAGATGATGATGAAACTAAGAAGTTAAAAAACCATTTAATTGCTAAAGCAATAATGTCAGTTTTGTTTTCTAATCAAAATGCAGCTGGTAAGAAAAATGATATATTTACAATTATAGCTGACTGTTCAACTCCGGAATTTAACGTTAATACTGATATTCAAGGAATTGGATATACTAGAAAATTCAGTGAATGTTTTGGAATAGATAGAAATGGTGAATTTGGTGAATCTGTACTTTTAAATGAATATTTACTAAAATTTATCGATGATGAGCTTGAAGCTAAAATAGATGTTCCACAAGATGCTTTCTACACACTTGATGATCTAGAAAGAGCGCTTTCATTTACTTTAATTGGAGATGGATTCTTAGGAAATAGAATAATGCAAGATAATGCCGTTATTATGAAAGTTCGTTTACATTCATTAAATAATTCGAGTAACAGAAAATTCTTCTCATTTCGAGAATATATTACTCTCGAAAATTATATTTCTTCTTTAATTGTAAATAATAATAGAAGAAGTCAAATAATTAATATTAATCTTGAAGATGTAGATGATAACTTAGCTAAAACTATAGTTAAGATTTTCTCTAAAATGATTTTTGATTTTGCTAAAAAGAGAAGAGTACGTGCTGCCATTCCTTTTCATTTATTTATTGAAGAAGCACATAGATATGTAGTAAATGATAATGATCACTTCTTACTTGGATATAATATATTTGAACGTATTGCTAAAGAAGGAAGAAAATATGGAGTTATGCTTGATTTAGTAAGTCAAAGACCAGTTGAAATATCTGAAACAGTTATAGCCCAAATGAGTAACTTCTGTATATTAAAAATGACCCATCCTAGAGATCTTGATTATATCAATAAAATGCTTCCAAATATAAGTGGAGATATAATAGAGAAGCTTACAAGTTTACAAAGTGGTACAATGGTTGCCTTTGGTACAGCCTTTAAAATACCTGTTATTGTAAAAATGGATATGCCTGATCCAGCACCATACTCATCAAACTGTGATGTTGTATTCCGTTGGAAACCAGTACAAAAGCAATAAGTAAGTTTTATTGCTTTTTTTAATATTATTTATTATAATACTTTCAATATTTGAGGTGAAATTATGGAACAAGAAAAAATTATAGAAGAATTTTTAGGTACTTGCGGACGTGATATGTATGGTATCGTTAATTTAATAGAAAAGTA
>CAKONX010000030.1 GCA_934098345.1 uncultured Bacilli bacterium | reverse complement strand
ATTACATAATCTTTCTTTGTGAAAAGATCAAATTTCTTCTTTACTTCTGTTATTTCTATATTCTTTTCTTTTAATATTTTTTCTGCGTCTTCTATTGCTTTTCCGACTACATCTGGCATGATTAATCTTTCTTTTTCTTCTTTTTCTATCTTTCTTTTTCTCATCTTTTGCACACCTCTATTATCTATATAAAATTATACTATTTTGTCAATACCATAGTCAATGCTTGACACTTATTATTTTAAAAATAATTTTCCTATTTTATGTTGAAAAACAAATAGTTTTCAACATAAAAAAACTTAATAAAGTTTTACACCTATTAAGTCTTATTCTTTTTCTAGTGAATTAACCAAATCTTCTATATTATTGAAACCTTTCTTTTACCATCTTTAATATCTTTTATTATTTTTTCACTTTCTTCTAAAGTTTCAATAACTTCTTCATTAATAACTTTTTCTTCCATAACCCCCTATTATTTATTACCAATTGATTTCTTCTAAACCTTTACTTTTTAAATAAGCATTAGTTTTAGAAAATGGTTTAGAACCAAAGAAACCATTTCTAGCACTAAAAGGTGATGGATGTGCACTTTCAATAATATAATTATTTTTTATTAAAGCCTTTTTACTTCTAGCATAATTACCCCAAAGGATAAACACAACATCATTTCTATTTTTATCTATTAAAGAAATAACATCATCAGTAAATTGTTGCCATCCAATATTGCTATGAGAATTAGGTGTATCTTTTACAACTGTTAAAGTTGAATTTAAAAGTAATACGCCTTGTTTAGCCCAATGGGATAAATCTCCAGTTGTTTTTATCGGTACTCCTAAATCATCATATAATTCTTTATAAATATTTTTTAAACTTGGTGGTAGTTTAACTCCATCACGAACTGAAAAAGAAAGTCCATGAGCTTCTCCTTCTCCATGATATGGATCTTGTCCAACTATTACAACTTTAACATCCTTAAAAGGAGTTAATCTTAATGCATTAAAAACTTCTTTTTTACCTGGATAAACTGTATGAATACTATATTCATGTTGAACACGTTTCAATAAATCTTCAAAATAATCTCCTTTATATATTGGAGCAAGCATTGTATCCCAGTCATTACCTATCATATTACTTCACTCCTTTATATTTAAATAATCTTGATGGTCGATGACCTCCACCAGTTTTCATTTCATCAGTTTCTTCTACTTTATTAGCGATTATTCTTCTAAAAGCTGGATCAAGTAATTTCTTATTCAAAATTACTTCATAAACTTTTTGAAGCTCGCCTAAAGTAAAATATTTAGGCATCATATTAAATACAACATCAGTATATTCAATTTTATTTTTTAATCTTTCAATACCAGAAACTATAACTAAAGGATGATCAAAAGCAATAGAATCATTTTTATAGATACTAAATTCATATCTATCTGTAGTTTTTTCTCTAAGTGTTTTTTTAACAACTGTTTTTAAAACTGTATCTTCATTTGTTAAAGTAACATTTATCAAATCATTTTCTTCTTCAATTGATACATTAAACCATTTAGCATCATTTTTAAGTTCTGTTGTAATCCTATTTTTATCAACTAAAGCCATATAAGAAGTTGAAATAACACGCATTCTAGGATCTCTTTTAACGCTTCCAAATGTATATAATTGTTCTAAATAAATATCTTTTAAATTAGTTTCATTTTCTAGTATTCTTGCTGGACATTTTTCTAGGTCTTCATCTATATTTAAAAAACCTCCAGGTAAGCACCATTTATCTTTAAATGGAAAATTATTTCTTTTTATCAATAAAATACTCATTACTTTTTCACTTGTTTTTCGATAGTTATTATTTTTTTCATCACTTATACTTATAACTAAAATATCAGTTGTTAATGAAAGTCTATCAAAATCTTCAGGATTGTAATGACTTAAAAATTCTTCTTCAGTCTTATACATTTTACACCTCACATATATAATATCACATTAATTTATCTATTGCTTCATTCATTTTAACAACACAGTTTATCATTTCTTTTTGTGATTTAGCAAAAGTAAATCTTCCAACTAATTCATCCTTATTTGGCCAAGCAAAGCTTTTACCAATTAAGAATCTTAAATTTACATTTCTATAAAAATATAAAATCAAATCGTATTCATTAAATATTGGTTTTCCAAACTCATCTTTTTTACCTTTTAATTTAGTAAAATCAACTATAACAAAGAATCCTGATTTAACATTAACTTTAACTTTAATATCTTTTATTCCTTTATAAATATCATAGTTAGGTGCATACTTTTTAATTAATGAATAAACTTCTTTTTGATATTTTTTATCTATAGAATCATATCCATCAATTAAACATTTAAATAAATTATAATTAAGGGCATATTTAAATCTTAAATCATTAAAGTACTTATTATATTCATTTTTATTTTCTTTAAATGCACCTTCAAGAGCAACACCAATTATGGCTGGAACAGCATCAAATTCACAAAAAATACGATTAATTATTTCTCTTATAATAACTTCATCTGCTACAACAAATCCAGCTCTTAAACTAGCCATTCCATAAGACTTTGATAAACCAAAAAGTGAAATCGTGTTTTTAAACATTCCATCTAATGTTCCAAAAGGAAGAGCTAAATCATCATTAAAACTTATATCTCGATATATTAAATCATCAATTATAAATATATCATTTTTAAGAACAATATCACCTATTTTAATTAATCTATCTTTTTCACTTTCTCCTAAGAATGTACCTAAAGGATTACTTGGATTACTATTAATAATTGCAACTACTTTAGGAGTATAATCAAGATTTTTATATTTTTCTTTTAATTCTTCATTTGTTTTATCAATAATACTTTCCAAATCATCTGGATCAATTAAATAATTATTTTCCTCTTTTAAAGGAATAACTCTTACATCAACATTAAACCTTTCAGGTTTAAAACTAAAAAGTCCATAATTAGGTGCAGTCATTAAAACAACATCATGTTCACGAGCAATAATATCAAATAATATATTTACAGCATGCGATGTTGAAACTGTCATCGTAAGATTATTAATTGATAAACCACATTCATCTATATCATTTTCTTTATAAGGATCATCATTTTTAAATCCAATTCTTTCAATATAATCAAGCAATACCTTTCTAACTTTATTATCACCTTCTGAATAAGGATATTTATAAAGATCATTAGTTTTTAAATACTTATTTATATTTTTTACAATTGGTGGATATGGTTTATATTCCATTGGATTCCCACTAGTCATATTAATATCTTTATTTGAATCATAATAATTATTTAAAAGATAATCATATATATCAAAAGCATCTTTTACTTCTTTTACATATGGTGAAAATTCATTTTTATCTTTTCTTAATCCAATATCTGGAAAACCAAATTTTCTTTTATCCAAATGAGGATATCTTTCTAAAATTCTTTGAATTGCTTTATTCATAATATACACATCCTAGTTGCTTAAAAATTTATCATTTATTTTTTTAACAAAATTATAATCTATATTTTGATAACACATGATAGTTTTGTCACTTAATATAGTATCAATTTTATCAACATTTTCATAGTATTTATTTTCTCCATCTACAGTAACAATTAAATTCTTGTTACTAACTGGAACTATTTCAATGTTTTTATTTTGAGGTAAAACAAGAGAATTAGTTAAAGTTCTATAAGTTTTATTATTTAAAGGAGCAACTGGAGTTAATTCTAATGCATGAAAAGTATTATAAATAATTGACCCTCCAAAACTTAAATTATATGCAGTTGATCCAAATGACGTTGAAACTAATATACCATCACCTGCAAAATGTTCAAGTAAAGCATCATCTATAAAAATATCAAGTTTTAATGTATTAAGATCCATATCTCGAATAACTATATCATTTAATGAATAAAATTTTGAATTCTCATTATTAGAATATAAATTAGTTTCTTGAACACCAAATTCATTTACTTTATAATTTCCAGTTTTTAAGTTTTCAATTAATTCATCTAACTCATTAACATGTATCTCTTGAGCAAAACCTAATGTACCTGTATTAATACCTAAATATAAAACATCACTTTTAAAATTTGTTTCTTTTACCATTCTTAAAAATGATCCATCTCCACCAATCGCGATGGCAATATTATAATCATTTTCAACTATAATAAATCCATTTTTAATTAATTTATCTTTTACTTCATTAAAAGTATTAATAGATTTATCATTATTGTTATAAAATATTTTTACTTTATTTTTCATAAATTTTTAATATATTTAGAAGAGATTTACTAATATCATTTTTAATCATCACTTTATTATTAAATCTAGTATCATCTATAGCAGTTAAACTATAATCATAAAATTTATCATTTTCTTTATCATATATAGAATAAAATATTTTATTATCATCACCAAATAAATTATTTTCATCTCTTCTATTAATTTTTCCAGTTATACCAATTCCATAATCACTTAGAGCAAAATCGCTTATACTTTTAGCCATTTCCCTTGCAACATTCATACTATAAACTGAATATTCTTCAATTGTTGTTTCATTTACTCCAAGTTTAATTTTATATTCATTAGAGTAAGTTACAGCACTAAAGTTAAGTATACTACTAGATCCTTCTATATCAGTTATACTTGATGCAATAAAACCTCCAGTACAAGATTCCATAGTAGCTATTTTTTTATTTAATTTAATTAATAATTCAACAATCTCTTTCATAAATATTCCTTTCTTTAATATATTCTAATACATTTTTATCAAGTAAACTACTAATTAAATGTATATCTTTAATATTTTCTCTTATAAATGTAGAAGATATATTTAATGTATCAATATTGGCAAGTATAATATTGTCATTTTCTAAATTTAGTTTTTCTTTATTTCTATTAATAACAAATATTTTATAGTTATTTAATATATAATTATAATTTTTCCAAGTAGGTAAATCATTTACATTATCTATTCCACATATAAAATATATTTCATCATTTTTATATAAACTTTTAAAATAATTAAGAGTTTCATAAGTATATCTTCTTTTATTTCCAAGTTCATAATCACTTACTTCTAAATTATCATAATCTTTAATCATTAGATTAACCATATTAAATCTATCTAATTCATTATTTAAATCTTTTCTATCATATTTATTACCTGTGGGTACAAATATAACTTAATCAACATAATTATTTTTTATTAATATAAGTGCAATATTTAAATGCATTTTATGAGGAGGATTAAAAGTACCACCAAATATTCCTACTCGCATGTCTCTTGTTTATAATAAGGTAAATTAAATTTATGAGCCGCATTGTTATGAAGTTTTAATATTTTTCCCCTAACATATTCAGGTAACTCTTCTCCATTCATAAATTTTTCAATATCCTTATAAGTAACTCCTAATTTTTCTTCATCACTTTTATTTGATAATCCATCACTTGGGGTTTTATATAAAACTTTTTCTGGTACGTTTAAATATTCACCTATTTTAATTACTTCATCAACTGTAAAATCAGTTAATACTCCTATATCATGAACTGAATCTCCACCTTTAGTAAAATATCCTACAAACAATTCACTTTTGTTACTAGTTCCAGCAACAATATAAGTTTTATGAGTTAAAGCTGTTTTAAGAGCTGCTAAGTAATATACAGCACTCATTCTAAGTCTTGGTTTTAAGTTAATATCACTGTTTAAAGTTTCTTCTTCAGTAAATTCACCTAATAAATTGACTTTATCTTTAATTGCTTCAAAAGCATCAGTTAAATCTAAATCAACAAGTTCAAAACCAAATGCTTCACTTACTAATAAAGCATCTGTTTTATCTTGATTTTTTGAATGACATGGAAGAGTTACTCCTAAGACATTTTCAGCTCCAATAGCCTTACACATAATTGCTGCAACTACTGCTGAATCTTTTCCTCCACTTATTCCTAAAACACAACCACCTAAGTTGTTTTTTTGGTAATATTCTCTTATATAATTAATTATATTATTCGTGTTTTTTTCTACATTAAACATATTATCTATCTCCTTTTACAATTTCTTTTTTTAACTTTTTTATCATATCATTTTTAAATTCAACATATTCTAAAGTTCCATCAACATAATAAGTATGTGGATTCATTTCTCTTTTTACTTCAGGATATATTGTATTCATTTGTTCTTCACAATAATCACGTTTTTCTAAAATGGTTGGATCATCATAAACTAAATTACCATCTTTAAATATTTGTTTTTGTAATGGTACTAAATCATAGTTAGTTATTTCATTTTGTTTTAATATATTAATGGGATCAACTATTATTAATTTATCTCCATTAATACTTTCACCATGTCTAACCATAATATCTGCAAGTGCATATCCAGTCTCTTTATCATACGCACGATATAAATCTTTAAAGTCAGGATTTATGGTTTTAACAATATCATTACTAATTTTTATTTTGGGAATTCTTTTTCCATCTTTAATCATCGCGACTTCTTTATAAACACATCCCATACGACCTTCAGGTTTAGAAATGTTATCTCCAACACCTAAAGAGTTAAAACATGCTCCTTCTTCAATAAGTGATTTTATAGTTTTAGCAGTTAAACCATTACTCAAACATATTTGAGCATCGGGAAATCCAGCTTCATCTAACATCTTTCTTGCCATTTTTGAAAGATAAGCTAAGTCTCCAGAATCAATTCTAATTCCTTTTAATCTATAACCATTAGGTATTAAATATTCTTTAGCAACTCTTATTGCATTTTTTACTCCACTTTTTAAAGTATCTATTGTATCAACAAGTAATAAGCAATTATTTGGATAAGCTTTAGCATAAGCAAGAAATGCTTCATATTCATCTTCAAAAGATTCAATATAACTATGTGCTTGAGTACCTAAAGCAGACTCGCCTATCATATCAGCAGCAAGCGCATTACTTGTTCCAGCACATCCAGCCATTATTCCATAAAGAGACGCATCAATTGCTGCTTCTAAACCATCTGCTCTTCTACTTCCAAATTCCATAATTGGTACATTTTTTGGTGTTGCTTCAACTATTCTTCTTGCTCCTGTTGCATGTTCCATTGCTCCGTTAACTATAGAAAGTAATGCTGTTTCAACTATTTGAGCTTCTATTATTGGAGCTTCAATAGTAACAATTGGTTCATTTGGAAATACTGGAGTTCCATCTGGTATAGCATAAACATTACCAGTAAATTTAAAATTTTTTAAATACTCAATAAAGTCTTTGTCATAACCTCTTCTTTCTAAATAAGCTATTTCTTTTTCTCCAAAATGTAAGTTTTTAATATATTCAATAACTTTATCTAGACCAGCCATTATAGCATATCCACCAACATTTGGTACTTTTCTAAAGAAAATATCAAATACAGCTTTTTCATTTTTTTTCTTATTTTTAAAATATGTTTCTGACATTGTAAATTCATACTCATCAGTTAACAATGTATAATTTCTTGGCAAACGATTTATTTCATTTTTCATTTTTTTCACCCTATCTTAATTTTAATTTCCTTTCTTCACTTTTTAATTCTTCCATATCTTTGACGTATTGAATACCAGCACTTTCCATAACTTCTCTAGCAATACTTTTCCAATGCTCACGGTTATGATAATCGGCATCAAATGTATCAACTGCATTTTCTAAAACAAACATCTTAACTGGTCTGTTAATTTCATCCATATATCTTGAATAAGTCCTAGCAAAGTCCATTACGCATAAATCTTCACATACACCAGTAAAAATAACTTCTTTTAGATTTTTCATTCTTTTTAAATCTTCTAATAATTTTGGATTTAACATTCCATTAATTGAATTTTTTCTATAAACTAAAGTATTTACATATTCTAAGTACTCTTGAAAGTCACTTATAAAATCTGCTTCTTTAGTTCCTTCTATACAATGTTTTGGATAGTTCTTAAATTCTTGAGCATTTTCTTCATGAGCTTCTCCAATAAAAGTAATTAACTCACCATCTTTTGTTATGTCATCCATAATTTCTTTTTGAGTTGGTACAAGTAAGTTATAATCTTTATTGGACATTGCACCAATATTTACAAAACCTTCCACCATGTCGATGTTATAAACACATCTTTTAAAATCTTCTAAGTTTTTCTTTTCCATATTTCATTCATCTTTCTAACAATTTGTTAATAACAAATATTGAATAATATCAAGAGTATTTCGCTCTTGTTATTAACATTATATTAATATCAATTACATTTGTCAACATCTTTTTATCAATTTGTTAAAAAGAAAATAAAAAAAAGAGCATATCACTTATGATATGTCTCATTATTTAGTATTTTAAATGATCTATATATTTGTTCTAAAAGTATAGCTCTAAACATTCCATGAGGAAAAGTATTTCTTCCAAATGACAATTTATAATTACTTAATGCTTTAACTCTTGAATCTATTCCATTTGATCCACCTATAATAAAAACTAAATTAGATGAATTTATAAACCAAGAATTAATTTTCTCAGATAATTCAACACTTGTTAGATTATTACCTTCAATTTCACATGTAATTATAAAATCATTCCCTTTAATATTTTTTAATATTAAATTACCTTCTTCTTCAATATTTGAATCTTTTAATTCAACTATCTCTAACTTATGATATTTATTAACTCTTTTTAAATAATCATTAATCATATCTGTTAAATAGTTTTCTTTAATTTTTCCAACACATATAATCTTAATCATAACTTTATTAAATCCGTTCTTTCTTTTTGTTTAGCAATAACTATATTATTAAATTCTACATCATTTGATATAAGTTCATTCATTACTGTATCCATTGCTAACGTTTCAGAATTATTTTCTTTAGATAAATGGGCTAGAGCAATCTCTTTTGTTTTTGGACCAATTAATTTACTTAAGTAAAATCCACATTGATTATTAGATAAATGGCCTTCATCTCCTCTTATACGTTTTTTTAACCATGGAGGATATGAACCATGCATAAGCATTTCTACATCATGATTACTTTCAAATACATATAAATCATGATTAGATAATTTATCAAATAGTTTATGATTTATATAACCTGTATCAGTTACATAAACAAAACTTTTATCATCTTCCCTAAATATATATCCTCTACTTCCTGGAGCATCGTGGCTTGTTCTAAAAGGTTCAACAGTAAATGAACCAAATTCCATTACTCCTGAATCAAAACATAAATTAGGATAATTTTCTAGAAATGGAAGTTCTACCATCATTTTTTCATCAACAAAAACCATTGGTGTATTTTGCTTAAAAAATACTTTCATAGCGCCTGTATGATCACTGTGGGTATGTGTTATAAAAACATAGTCGATTTGAGATGGATGAACATTAAGCTCACTTAGTTTAGATGTAATATATTTATTATTCATACCTAAATCAATTAATACATGTTTTCCACCTATATTTATATAAGTAGAATTACCTTCTGAACCACTTGCTAAAACCGAAACTAACATTTAAATATCGATGCACAAGGATCAAGTGCAACGCCTCCTTGATAAGGATACCCTTTAAATACACCTAAATGTAAGTGTGGGCCTGTAGAAAAACCGGTATTTCCAAGTAATCCTATCTTTTGTTCTCTTTTTACCGTTTGACCTTGTTTAACTAAAATAGCGTCTAAATGCATGTATTGAGTAACATATCCATTACCATGATCAATGTAAATTGATAATCCCTCATTTAAACTTGCATTATAGTTAACTTTATAAACTATTCCTTCTTTTACAGCATAAACTGGAGATCTTCTACCACACCCAGAAATATCTATTCCTTGATGTTGTTTTCCCCAACGCCATTTAAATTCAGAAGTAATAACAAATGGTGATATTGTTGGCCAACTCCATTCACTGTTACTTTGTGGAGAATGATAGAATTCATATCCGCTACTTGCATATTTTTTAATACCTCTTGTTATAACTTGATTAACAGGTTCTTTAATTGTCTCCGTTTTACTAATATCAAGAGAATTTATTTCTCCATTAACATATTTTATTTCTTGAGTAATTCTTTTAACACCATTTTGTCCTTCAGTTGTTACTTCTTTATAATCAGTATATTTTGTTTTATCATCAACATAAGTTGTTTTATATTGAACATCTATATCTTTTACTTCAGTTTTTCTATAAACAACACTTACAAGCGGAGAAATAAGCCCAACATTTATCTTTTCTCCAGCTGCTAAAAGAACATTTGCTTTAGTATATTGAGGATTAGCTATCATAAGTTCTTCAATATTTAAACTATTAGCGTCTGCTATTGCATCTAAGTTTTCTCCAGCTTTTGCAATATATGTTTTTTGTTCTTCAAGAGTTCCATATAATAAATATTTAGATAATTCACTTGAATCTTTAAATATTTTATTATTTGTAGATATTAAGTCTTTTCTAATAGTAATTGTTTCTTCAAAATAAACTGAATTAATAATTGATCCAGTATCAGTTATTTCTTCTTGAGTATTTTTATTATAATTGTCAAGTTCTTTTGCTCCAATAAATGCAGCAGCTGTTTTATATAAAGCTTCTTTCATAATATCTTTACTCATCATACTTAATTCAACTGGTTTCCCAGGTTCAATTATTTGATCGTCATTTATAATTTTCTTTTCAGTATAAACAATTTTAGCAATATAACCTTCTATCATAAAAGGTTCTTTATCTTTAATACTGTTATAAACATCTTCCTCTTTTAAGATATCATCATTATAAGTATATATTTTTTTGATATCTAATCCATCTGGTGGATATACTTTATCAACACCATATTGATTTCTAAGAGCTTCTTGTTCAGTATCTATCATATTTAAAAATTTATCTTTGGATTTAATTAAACCAATTTTATCACCGTTTAGATAAATTTGATAAACTTCTTTTGGATTACTTGCATATTCTTTTCCTATATTACAAAAGAAAAGTAAAGCACATACCAAAATAGTTAAAAACAACCCCAATATTTTTCCTTTCATAGCATCACCTATACTTCTTCAGCATTTTTTACATAATTTCTAAAATTACTGATATTCTTTTCAAATAAAAGTTCAATTGTTCCAGTTGCACCATTACGATGTTTACCAATAATAAGTTCTGAAATAGATACTCCATCTGGATTATCAACTTGTTTAGTATAGTAATCATCTCTGTAAAGGAATGCAACTATATCAGCATCTTGTTCAATTGAACCAGATTCTCTTAAGTCTGACATTATTGGTCTTTTATTTTCTCTTCCTTCAACATTACGTGAAAGTTGAGCTAGAGCTATAACTGGAACACCAAGTTCCATTGCCATAGTTTTTAAGCTACGAGAAATATCAGATACTTCTTGTTGACGGTTATTTCCATATCCAGGGCCACCACTTATAAGTTGTAGGTAGTCAATAACAATAAGTCCAAGATTCCCTGTACTTTGTAGTCTACGACATTTTGCTCTTATTTCACCAATCGTTATACCTGGAGTATCTTCAATGAATATTGGCGCATCTCCAAGTTCACTTGTAGCTTCATTAATCTTTTTCCAGTCTTCATGACTAAGTTTACCAGTTTTAAGTTTATTACCTTCAACTGAACTTGCTGCTGAAAGCATACGGAACATCAATTGTTCAGCACCCATCTCAAGATTGAATATGGCAACACTTTTATTACTAGATATAGCTGCATTAACTGCAAGATTTAGAGCAAAAGCGGTTTTTCCCATGGCAGGACGAGCAGCAATAATGATAAGTTCATTCGGATGAAGACCACTTGTCAATTTATCAAAATCATAAAACCCAGTCGCGATTCCAGTTACATCTGAGTTATTTTTAGCTAGAGTTTCAAGTTGACTAATAGCTGTTTTTAATACATCACGGCTTGTTCTAAATTCACCCGATTTACGAGCTTTAGTAACTGCAAATAATTCTTTTTCAGCACTTTCAACTAAGTCATTAGTTTCATTATCCTCAACTCTTGCATTCTTTTCAATATTTTCACATACATCAATAAGTTTTCTTCTTAATGATTTTTCTCTAACAATTTTTATATAAGAGTCGACATTTGATGCAGAAACTACCGAATCAATTACATCAGTTAAATATTCAACTCCACCTATTGAATTAATAGGTGTTATTTTTTCTATTTCATTTTTTAGAATTGTTGAATCAACTGGTTCATTTCTTCTTTTTAATTCACTTAAAGCTGTGTATATAGTTGCATTTCGTTTGTCATAAAACATATCACTTGTAAGTTCATCACACATTTTTTCTAGTGATGATGCTGACATATATGCACATCCTAATACACACATTTCTGCTTCTAAATTATTAGGTTCAATTTTTGCATCCTTCATAAAATCCTCCTAATTTACTTCTACTTTAACAGTTGCCTCCACTTTTTTATGTAATGTTATTTTAACATTATGACATCCAAGAGAGTCAATTGGATATTCAATATTAATCATTTTCTTATCAATATCATATCCTAGTTTTTTTAATTCTTCTGCAATTTGCTTTGATGAAATAGAACCAAACATTCTACCATTATCACCGGTTTTAGCTTTAAACTTAATAGTTGTGTTTTTAAGCTTATTTTTTATTTGTTCGCATTCTTTAATTTTATTTTCTTCATCAATTTCTCTTTGTTCAAGAGTTTTATTTAATTTTTTTTTATTTTCTTCATTAGCAGGTAATGCAAGACCAAGTTTTATTAAGTAATTTTGAGCATATCCATCACTTACATTAATAATCTCATCTTTCTTCCCTTGCTTCTTAACATCTTTAAGTAATATAACTTTCATTTAATCACTTCCACATTCATTATTATATCAAATTATGCTTAATAGTTCTACTCATAAAAATCTTCAAGAGTCATTCTTAAAGTAAATTGAGTTTTATTCTTTTTATAGTCATCTCCACTATCTTGGGGAGCAACATAATCAAATGAATCATCATTAATAAAATCTGTTCCATAAACTTTACTAGCATATTTTCTACTATCTTTTAGTTTATTTAAATGATAATAAGATCCAGATAAATATAAATAAGCTTTACTTGTTTTACTAGCACCATTTTTTAAATACTCATCTAATGTTTTAATACATAAACCATATTCTTCCATTTTATAAAACATTTTACCTTCATAATATTTAAATATTGGTAAACTAGTTAAATAAAATCCCATTTCACATAAATCATAAACATTAAAGTATTCTTCAAGAGTAAATGCTTCTCTTATAAGTTCTATATATTCATTAACTCTATTTTTCGCCTCATCATCTAATGAATCATACATATCAACTTCACGAATTGCACGATATAGTAATTTTTTTAAATCATTATTTTTAGAATCATAAAATATATCATCGAATAATTTAGTTACTTTATTACCATATCCATTTTGAATAAGAATATATAATGAATAGAAAAATTCATTTTTATGAGTAATTATACTTTTAGATAATTGTTCAATTAAATTATAAGCACTTTCATATGCACCCATTTCAATTAATTCAACAAGTTTTTTATATTTATCCATATTATTCCTCTTTTCTTATAGGTTATTATAGCACAAAAAAAGAAACTTTCGTTTCTTATTTAACAAATGGTATTAAAGCCATAAATCTTGCTCTTTTAATTTGTTGAGCAATATGTCTTTGATGTTTAGC
>CAKONX010000029.1 GCA_934098345.1 uncultured Bacilli bacterium | reverse complement strand
CCATTTACATATGTACGTAGTTCTGAATCTCTCCATCCGCCTACATTTGTATCTGTACTATTAAATGAGTGTTGTGTCATTATATCTGCAAACTCAACTACAAATCCACAGGCTGTTTCACTTGTTTCTCCATTTGTACATTCACTTTTATTTGCTATTCTTACTGTATGTGTTCCAAAAGACCCTAAATTTACTTCTTTTGTATCTCCTATATTGTATTTATCTGTATTTCCTAATTTTACAGCTTTTTGTATTGTTTGCCAACTATCAGTTGAAAATGAGATAGAATCCGGAATGTTTACTCCAACAGTATCTCTTTCTACTGCATTAAATGTAAGTGTACATACATACTCTTCTCTTACTTCTTCGGTTGCTGTTTTATTTAGTGTTACTGTTAATGTTCCATTAACACTTTCCTTTGCCAATACTTTCGTTACATTTTCTTCTAGTTCGTTTTTTATACTTGTGTATTTTGCTGTTGTATTATCTTTTACTTTACAATTTACTTGCACTTCAGCATCATAGTTTGCTGAATTATTTGTTACTTCATAATTTAACACACTTGTTTGATTTAAAGTTTTTAAATCACTTGTTTCAAATGTAATTGTTTTTTTATCTTCACTTATTACATTTTTATATACATCAGTCCCATCTAATGAAGCTGCAGTAAAAATAACACTAAAATCATCTGTATTTTCTCCTACTTTTGCACTTCCGTTTATTATCAATGTTGTTGATATAGCTGCAAATCCTATTGCTAATAATAGTATAGTAACTGCTATAATCGATTTTCTTTTCATTGTTCACAACACCTATATTTTTTACATTTTTAGTATATCATACTGCCACTGATTATCAATTTCTTTTATTGAAAAAACTTAATTTTACAAATTTTTTGCCAATTTTGTACTGTTGAATTAATTTTCCATATAATAAGCATAGTATTCATCAAATGTTAATCCTGAATCATACACTTTCTTAGCTAAATCTTTTCCTAAATATCTATAATGCCATGATTCATAATTATAACCTGTAATATTTTGTTTATCTTTTGGATAACGTAATATAAAACCAAACTTATATGAATTATTTATAAGCCATTCATAACTTTTTGATTCATGAAATTTTGCTTGACTAGTACATTCTTTAGAATAAATATCTAAAGCAAGTCCAGTTTGATGCTCTGAATAACCTGTTCTTGCTGCAATAGAATCAGCATATTTTGTTCCTTTATCTGCTTGATAAGCATCATATACTTCTTTTTGATGGGCAGCAGAACGATAACCTGAAATAAGTATTAAGTATATTCCATCTTCATAAGCAGCATTCCACATTTCTATAAAAGCATTATAAGCTTCACTTCTAATTTTCTTAGGTTCACCATAATAATATTTTATATCCACATTTACTAAATCATCAGGTTCATAATCTTCACCTAAACTATAATATTTATTGGCAAGTATTCCATAACCTTTAGAAAAATCTGTTTTTAAATCTGCTTCATAATAATTTATATTTCTATGAACATTTACTAAAGAAACAATATTGTCATAGTCATATCCTTCGGTACCATGATATTTAAAGAAATCTTCATCTTTAGTAATTACCTGATCTAGATATCCTTCCAAATTTTTAAACATAAAATATTTAGCATTTAAAAAATTGGGAATAAATTCATTATAACCTAGTTCAATTATTTTCTTTTGCTCTTCTTCATTTAGTTTCTCTTCAATTAACTTTGTTTCTTCTTCAGTGTATCCTAAATTTAAAAGTGCATATTCATTTGTTTTAGTATACAAATACTCTTGATATTTAGTCATACCAAAATAGGCACCTAAACAAACTAAAACAAGAATAACAAAAAATACTTTAACACTAGTTTTAAGTTTATAAACTTTCTTAGTTTTCATAGCATCACTCTATAATTATTATAAAGCATAAAAAAAAAGAACTCAAGTGATTGAGTTCTCCATTTATTAATTTACAGAGTCTTTTAACTTGCTACCAGCTTTAAATGTAACAACATTCTTAGCTTCAATTTTCATTGGTTCTTTAGTTAATGGATTAATTCCTTCTCTTCCAGGTCTTAATTTAGAAGTAAATGTACCAAATCCAACAAATGTAACTTTTTTGCTTTCTTTAAGTCCTTTTTCGATTCCTTTCAACATAGCGTCTACTGCTTTACCAGCATCAACTTTAGTTAATCCAGCTTCAGTAGCAACGAATTCTACTAATTCAGTTTTTGACATATTAAATGTACCTCCCATATAAATATTTTTTCTAGTAGGTTTACCCTACATATAAAATGTAGCAAAAATTTAAATTAATTGCAATAAAAAATAACGAAAAACTGCTATTTCTAGTCTTTTTTGTCGTTATTTAATACATTTTGTTGCTAATTTTAAGTACATTTCTAAATATTTTGTATTAACTTTATATTTGGAGTAATCATCTTTATAAATATTTTCTTGATCCTCACCATAAAGTAAAGTCTTACTTCCAGTCGTATTATCTACAAGAATAATTCCAATATAAGAATCAGGTATAAAATCATATTTATCACGTTTTCTCTTAATAAGTATTTGATAATTTATTCCAAATAAAGTTTCTAAATGACTCATAACTTCTTTTAAAACACCATTATAATTACTTTCGTTTTTACATCTTTCAATTAAAGAAATAATATATTCATATTCTTCACTTGGATGTCTTAGATTTTCGTCTTTTAGTTCTTCATCTCTAATACTTCCATATCCTAAAACTTTAACAATAATTTCTAAATCAGTTTCATATTCACGGGTAGTTGTATAATATCCACCCATGATAGCTTCTTTATCTTTAAGTAAATTATGTATTATTTTAAATTCATTTTCATTTTCTTTTAAGAATTTAACACTTTTATTATAATTTTCAAAAGCTTTTTCACTTTCAAAAGAAACTGTTTCATCAGCATAGAAACCCATTTTATTTCTTTTTAAATAAATACTTTTATTATAACAATTAGTTTCAGTTAAAATTACACCTAAATTTGTAAATTTCATTTTATAAATAGATAAAGTCATATCAATACTTTCTAGTCTAATTCTAGAAAGATCATCTACTCTATTTAAAAACATTTGATATAATTCTTCTTTAGAATAAGCATTAATATTTTTCATAATCCACCTCTAGGATATTTACTACTAATTTCTTGTTTTAGGTATTGTTACTTCTTCTGATTTTTGATTTTTTAAATTTTTAATTCTTGAACTAACAGGAACAATTCCAATTACAGGTAAACCAGTTAATTTTTCAATATCTTCTTCATTTTTAATAGTTGTATCAAAATAGAAAAGAATAAATATTACTACAATTGATAGTAGTGCTCCAGAAAGAGTTCCAATCATAATTATTTTTAAAGTTGATGCTGATGAAGGTATTTCACTTACTTCAGCTTTATCAATTGTACTTATGTTTTCAATTTTATAAATAGAAACTATTTCCGATGCGAACACGGATGCAATTTCATTAGCAATATCACATGCTAGTTTATTATCTTCTAAAGTAACTTTAATACTAATAATAGATGTATCAGTTATTTCTCCAACAGAAACATCTTTATATAATTCTTTATATGTTAGATCAAGATTTAGTTTTTCTATTACTTGATTTAAAACTCTTTTACTTTTAATTATCTCACCATAAGTAGTAACAAGTGATTTATTTAAATTTATATCACTTGTATTAATTGCTGCATTTTCATTAGCTTGATTTAAAAGAATCGTTGTTTCGCTTGTATAAAGTGGAACTCTAAATCTATTAACATATAAGCTACTTAAACAAAAAGCAACTGACATCGCGAATATAATATATATTATTTTTGATTTAAAATAGTTAAATAATTGAGTTATATCTAATTCTTCCATCACTAACCTCCATAATATGCATCGTAATATTTATTATAATATCCATTTTTAATAGCTGGTACTTTATTAAAAATAACTCCAGCTATACGAGCATTTACTCCTTCAAGTGCTTTAACTGTTTTTTTAAGCATATCTTCACTTGTTTGTTTATAAGCAGTAACTATAACTGTTTCGTTTACATATTTAGTAACTACAAGAGAATCTGATAAACCTACAACTGGAGGGCAATCAAAAATTAAAATATCATAATTTTTTTCTAACATAGAAACTAGTTTACTCATACGTTCGCTTTCTAAAAGTTCACTTGGATTTGGAGGTATTGTTCCACTTGGAAGTAAATAAACTCCTTTTAATTTAGTTTTAATTGTTTCTATTTTAACATTACTTAAATCAGATATTAAAATATTTGATAACCCTTTAGAATTAGATACTCCAAATATTTCATATTGTCTTCCACGACGAAGGTCACAGTCAATTATTAAAACTTTTTTACCAGCAAGAGCATAACTTTGAGCTAAAGATGCTGATATAAAGCTCTTTCCTTCACCTGGAGCTGTTGAAGTAAGCATTATTTTTTTATCTTCTCCATTAACTAAACTAAATTCAAGATTAGTTCTAATTGTTTTAACAGCTTCTGCTACTCTTGATTTAGGATTAGATAACATATTTAATTCTTCTAACATATAAATCCACCTTTTTATTTTTCCTCTATTATAGTAATTATATCATACTTATTTACTTTATTTCTTCATTTTTAATTACTTTTGTAAAGTTATCCTCTAAAATTTCTTTAGCTTTTGTTTCTCCACATAGTCTACAAATTGTATTTGTTGCTTTTTTTAGTCCATCAAATCTTTTATCATCATGATGAATATCACTTCCAACAAAACTAATTAAATTAAGTTTAAGTAAGTTTTTAGCCATATATTTAGCATGGCGTCCATATACTCCATTTAAAGAAGCAAAATTGATTTGCATAAGTACTCCCATTTTTCTTAAGCTATAAAAAAATTCATAATCTTTATAGTAAGGTTCATATCTTTCAGGATGAGCAAGTATTGGTGTAATTCCTTCACTTAGTAATTCAAAAAATATTGATTTAACTTCATTTATCTTAGAATGCATTGGTATTTCTATTAACATATATCTACTGTCATTTATAGTAGTAAGTTTCTTTTCTTTATAATACTTTACTATATTTTTATTTATATAAACTTCATTTCCTAAATAAAGACTTATTTCTTCATCAAACTCTTCTTTTATTTTTTCTAAAATAAGTTTATTATCTTTTGGTAAACTTTGATATTTTGATTCTTCTATAAAATGAGGTGTAAATATTATATCAGTTACACCATTTAATGCTGCATTTTTTAACATAGCTAATGTTTCATCTAAGTTTTTTGAGCCATCATCAACACCATATAAAAAATGACTATGTAAATCTCTCATGATATCACCTATTTTAATTATAAAATGAGTTAACAAAAAAAAGAATATTTTACATATTCTTTTACATTTTATTTACTATAATACAATAGCAATTAATTTATCTGAACCTTTATTAACGATCTTACTTACTGTACTTGAAAGTTTATAACGAGTTGAATCTTTCATCATCATTAGTTTAGTTTGAATACCTTCTTTAACAATTTCATCTAAACTTCTACCAAATATTTCACTCTTCCAAATACTTGTTGGATCATCATTATAATCTCTCATAATATAGTCAATTAATTCTTTAGATTGTACTTCTGTACCAATAATTGGTTCAAAAGTAGATTCTACATCAACTTTAATCATATGAATAGAGCTTGCTTTAGCTTTTAATCTAACTCCATAACGAGTTCCTTGTTTTATAATTTCTGGTTTTTCAAGCATCATATCTTTTAATGTTGGATAAACAATTCCATATCCACATCCATGAGCCATTTTTAAAGCTTCAGATAAGCATTTATTTTCTTCTTCACTTTCATGATATCTTGAGAATACTTTTAAAATTGATGCTTTACTTACATTAGAATAACCTACTATACTTTTTAAGGTTTCATTATAAAGTTCATCTGAACTATCAAGATTTAAAGATACAACTCCAGTTCCAGCATCAAATTCACTTATATAAGCACGATTTATAATATTAGAATCTGTGTAGTAATCAATGATTGAATTAACATCTCCCATTTTATTAACATTAACTACACTTTCTTTAATTTTATTTAAATAATGCATTTTTATTTCATTTTTATTTGGTAACACATGTACCCATTCAGGAAGTTTTACTTCTACATCAACAATTGGGAATTCATCAATGGCACTTTTTAAAATATCATTAATTTCTTTTTTACCCATGGCCTCTACGTTTAAAGGTATAACTTTTACACCATGTTTTTCTTCTATTTCCATTTTTATCTTTAAAGTATCTTCATTATCAACATGAGTAGTATTTAAAATAACTATAAATGGTTTGTTTATACTTTTTAATTCTTCAATTACTTTTGTTTCACCATCTACGTAATCACTTCTTTTAAACTCACCAAATGAACCATCAGTTGTAATAACTATACCAATAGTTGAATGATCTTTAATTACTTTTTCTGTACCAATTTCAGCAGCTTCTATAAAAGGTATTGCTTCTGGATACCAAGGTGTATTTACTAGTCTTGGATTATTGTCATTATCTTCATAACCTATAGCTCCATCAATAACATATCCAACACAGTCGATTAATTTGACATTAGTTGTAAAGTCATCTATTTTAATTACGGCCCCTTGTGATGGAACAAATTTAGGCTCAGTTGTCATAATCTGCTTACCATTTGATGATTGAGGAATTTCATCTAAACATTTTTTCTTATCATATTCATCTTCTATATTTGGAACAACTAAGTTTTCAATTACTTTTTTAATAAATGTTGATTTACCAGTTCTAACTGTACCAACAACTCCTAGATATATTGATCCGTTTCCTCTTGCGGATATATCTTTAATTATGTCTTTCATCTCCATAATTTACTCTCCTTTATAGTTAAAATATATGTGTCACTTCTGAATTTATTACATATAATATATATTATTTTTAGGTATCACTTTTTTTCATCCATGGTTGAAGTTAACTATTCCATTTGTTGACTAAAAAAATATACTAAGTTATAATACATTACATTAAAAAGGAAGTTATTATATGTTATTTAGAGCTTTAAATGAAAGTGATATTGAAAATGTTAATTATGCTAACTATTTATTATGTAATTTTTTTAGAAGTGATTATAAAAATGATAAAACTTTAAAAATAATTATGAATGAAATTTATTATAAAAACATGGGACTTGCTCTTGATAGAATTATTGGTCATATAAGTGGTTTAAATATAAATCATTCTTGTTTTATATCTACATCTAAAAATTTTAATTTTGTATTAGAAGAATATTCTATTCCTCAAAATGGTAAATATAATATTGATTTTGCAAGAAAACCAGTTGCTGTTATTATAAACGAACAAGAAATTCCTCCACTTGCTTATACAAGAAATATATCAGGGCATCAAAATATAAGTTCTTATTTTGGTAAACATGTAGATTTATCAAATAATAATCTTAACAAGTATATTGAATCTGGTTTTATTAAACCATTATATATGAATGAAGATTCTTACTTTTATAAAGCACTTGATAGTTTTAATATGGAAAATAAAACATGCAATATAAGTGGTTTTAATAATTTTGCATATAAAGAGGAAGAAGTATTATTCTTTCATGGAATAGATGGGAAAAACATTTATACAGTTTTAACTCCATTAATGCAAGACATATTATATGTTTATACTAAGGGAAAAACTAATAAACAAATAGAGGTTATGTTACCCAGTCTTTTAAATACTTATAGAAATATTGAACAAAACATTAAAAACAACGTTTATCATTTTTCAAGTATTGAGTTAAATATCATTAGTTTTTTATATACTAAAAAAAGTAATGGTTTCTATCATGCTTTAATAGAATTAATGCCTTATTTATATGATAAAAATATTTCATCAATTGACTTATATGATTTCTTAAAAGAGATAAAAAGAAACATTTTAAGAAAAATAACTGGAGAACAAAACATTCCATTACTTGATGATGAAATATTTGTTTCTGATTTAAAACATGATCAAGAAAACATTTTACCTAATAAGAAAAAAATCAATTCAGCAAACAAACATGATATTATTTATACAACTGATGAAGATAATAATTTGATTAGAAAAACACTTACAAGACATAACAAAAAGGATGAATAATCATCCTTTTTAAGTTTACGCAAGTTTTCTTGCTTGTACTTCTTCTTCAAGACTAATTTCTAAATTTTCATCAAGTTCCATTAACATTTCTTCATAATCACCGAAATCAAGTTCAGGATCATCCAATTCCCCAAGAAGTGATTTAATATTTTCTTCACGTTTTAAAGAATCATCAAACACTTCATTTTCTTTTTCCATATACATTTTAGCTGCATTTTCATATTCAACTATTTTATCATCATTTTTATCAAACTCAGTATCCTCAACTTCATCAGTTAAAGTTCTATCCTGTTTATATAAATCAAATTCAACATCTTTAATATCACGATTTTTTATTCTTTCATCACGAATAGCTTGCATGTTTTCATTTACCTTTGCTTCATAATCTTTTAAAGATGTAATATTCTTAAGCTCAGGATCATTTTCTTTCATTCTTTTAATTGCTTCTTCACGTAAATTAATAAACGTAGCATCTTCAATTAACTCTTCATCATCACTTTTTTCAAAAGTAACTTTTTCTTCATTTAAATTTTTATCTTTCATTTCTTCTTGTTTTTCTTCAATTGTTTTTTCTTTCTCTTCTTTTTCTAAAGATGCTATTTCATTTTGTAAGCTTTCTATTCTAGCTCGATTTGGACTTGTTTGCTTTTGTAGATCATCAAGTTCACGTTTTTTAGAATCTAAAATATTTTCTTTATTTTCATCTTTTTCTTCGGTTTCTTTTTTATCATTTATTCTAGCATTTTCAACAGCTTCTTTTATTTCTTTATAATCTGTCTTACTTAAACTTTCATTAACTATTCTTACTTTATTTTCATAAGTCTCGATATATTCATCTAATTTATTTAAAGTTTTAGGATAAGATGCCTTAATAACAGATGTAAATTCAGGATTTTCACTTATTAATTCTTTTACTCTTGTAAATTCACTTAATTGTTGATCAAGTCTATTTTTTTCATCAACAAGTTCTTTACTTGGCATTTCAAAAGGCACCATTTTAGTTGCACCAAAAACATCTTGTACTTCTTTAAGCCCATCTATTGCACCAAGTTCTTTATAATGATTATAATAAAATATTAAAGAATCATATTCATATTTAATCGTAATTTCATCTTTATTCTTTTTTGTTAATCCTTCTACACTTTGAAGACTATTTACTCCTTTAAAATAAGACATAATTGATCTATTTAAAGTTGGATCAAGTATTTTAGAAGACTTTATAATATCAAAAGCATTTTTTTCTAAAGTCATTAAAGAACTTCTAACTTTTCTTGTATTATTTAAGCGATCTTCATATATAGTTTCTTTAAAACTAGAGAAAACTGAATCATATTCATCAAAAGCTGGAATACTTAAAAGAGAATCAATAAAACTTTTCTTTATATTATCTTCTACTGAAGATAAAGCAAGTTCATTTATTTTATTAACTGTTTGAGTTAATTCTGATAAATCACTTCCATAAGTGGACATTTTATTTTCTAATTTTTTTAATATTTCTTTTAACTCATCCATATATGATTCTCCTACTATAGTAACTATACCATTTTTTTTAGTAAAGTTTAATAAAAATTAATTTACTTTACAATAAAAAAAAGCTTTATTTAAAATAAAACTTTTTCTGATTTATATTGTCTAATAATAACTCCAAGTAATATATAAGTTACTATAAATGTTGATACAAACATAAGTAAAATATTTAATATATTAAAATTTCCTTTTGTTATATCATCAAATAAAAGTGAGTAATTTAAGAATGGTATCATACTTACTAAAGCACTTGTTTTAATCTTTAAGAAGAAAGCAACCATACTTGGAAATACTGATATTAATGTTATTGGTCCAAGTGAACTTTGAGCTTCTTTAAATGTTTTTGCTTTACTTGAAATACTTATACATATTCCACTTATCATAAATGAATAAGCTATAATAATTAAACTTGCAAAAACTACTTGTGATAAATTTAAAGATACATCAACAGTTTTATAAATATCAAATGCACCATTAACGTATATTAAAGAGAAATATGCAAATATAAGTGATAATAGACCAGTTATAATTGAAGCAATTGACACACTTATATATTTACCAACTATAATACTTTTTGAACTGATTGGCATTGTTAAAAGTGTTTCTAATGTTCCTCTTTCCTTTTCACCAGCTGTTGTATCTGTAGATGGATAAGTTGATGCAACTGTTACTGCCATTATAATAAACATGAATGCATAACTAACAATATAATTACTATAATAATTTTCTTCTTCTAATATAACATTAGAATATGTTATTACATCAAGAACATCATCAGATTTAATATTATGTTCCATTAAATAATTTTGTTGTAACATATTTTTATAACTATCAAAATACTCACTTGCAAGACTCATTGCATAACTTGTTGTATCATCTTCGTAACCAATCATTTCATAATGATTATCTTTTTTAGTTATATAAAGATTTATTTCTCCATCTTTATACTTCTTTTCAAGTTCTTCAACACTTCCAGTTACAACATCAATTTTAAATTGTTTAGCTAAATATTCTTCATCTTCATTTAATTCGTAAGCAAATCCAATTTTATTATATTCACTTATATCTTTATTAACACTTTTTTCAAATAAGAAAGACATTCCAATAATAATTAAAGGTATCATTAATGGAACCATTAACATCATTGATAAAGACTTTTTATCTCTAAATAATTCTCTTAATTCTTTTTTTAATATATTAATCATTTTTAACACCTCCAATTAATTTAAAGAACGCATCTCTTAAATTACTTTGTTTAGTTTGTTTATTTATTTCTTCAGGTGTTCCAGTCGCAATTATACGACCATTATTGATTAGTATAACATAATCACATATATTTTCTGCTTCTTCCATATAGTGAGTAGAATAAATTATTGAAGAACCTTTTTTCCTTTCTTCTTTTATAAAATCAAGAATTACTTGACTAGATATAATATCAAGTCCACTCGTTGCTTCATCTAAAATATAATATTTAGGATTATGAACTAAACATCTAGCTATATTAATTCTTTGAGTTTGTCCAGTTGATAAAACTCCTATTCTTTTATCTATAAAAGATTCTAAATTTAGTCTTTTTATAATTTCCTCTATTCTTTTTTTATAAACTTTTTCATCTACTCCATAAATAGATGCAAACATACTTAAAAGTTCTCTTCCAGTTATTGTAGTATAAAGTTTAGTATTTCCAGAAAGATAAGCAATTTGCTTTTTTATTTCAAGTTCTGATTTAGAGAATTCTAAATTATCATAAGTAATAGTTCCACTTGTTGGTTTTAATATACCCGCCATCATTCTAAGAAGTGTTGTTTTACCTGCTCCATTAGGTCCAAGTATACCAACAATAGAACCATCTTCTACTCTTAAACTAATATTATCATCAGCAAGAATAGTTTTACTGTTTTTACCAGTTTGTTTAAATTCTTTACTAACATTTTTAACTTCTATCATTTTTTTCACCTACCTTATTATTTCATTTAATATATATTTAGTCAATAGAAAAATAACACTTGTTATACTTAAATTTAATATATTAAAAAAAACCACTTTTTTAGTGGTTTAGTTACGCGATTCTAAACGCTGGTGAAACACCATAAGAAGCATTTGCAACTCCATTGCTTAAAGAACCGATATTATAAACTAAAAGGAAAATATTGGATCTCCTTGTATCTCCAGAACGAAGCCACCAAAAATCTCCTGTTATATTATATTTCTTTTGAGCAGCCATATAATTTTCATGTTTTGTATTATTATTTGAATAATATTGCACTAAAATCTTCATTGTTTTTGCTTACCTTAGCAGTTCCGTTTATTATTAATGTTGTTGAGATTGCTGCAAATCCTACTGCTAATAATAGTATAGCTACTAATATACTTCCTTTCTTTTTCATTGTTCACAACTCCTCTATTTTTTCCTATTATTAGTATATATTACCCCCACCGAAAGTCGAATATACTTGTTGAAAGGTTGTAAAGTTTATGTTATATTTAATTTAGTGAGAAGCAAGAGTTTCATAAGAGGCTCGATGCTTACCACAGTTGGTTTAGCACCTTTATTCAGTAGAATAAGGATGCTTTTTTAATTGCTATAATAATTTTAATATTATTACTAGCAATATAAAAACGATTAAATAAAGTAATCTTATATGATTATCTTTTTTCATTCGTATCACACTCCTCTTTTGTACTGCTTAACCAAAACCCACCTGAACATTAGCCTCTCTTTGGAATGTGATAAGCATCGCATTCATATTCTCGAGTGGTTATTATAAAGTAATAAAAGAGTATGTCAATAGACTCGACAAATGTCGACAAAATTAGAACCTAAAAAGTTTAATACAAACAAAAAAACATATGAAATTCATATGTTTTATACACCAACTTTTGCCATAATAATAGCCATTCCTTTCTATCTTATTATATCATTAATTTTTAATAATTGATATACCTGTTTTGCTTCCATCATTTAAAGTAAATTCTAAATTATATTCACCATTTTCTTCTAAATCCACACTATATTTAAATGTATTTGCTTCATTTATAACTGGTTCAATAAAAGATACTTTACCGTTATTATCAATTGTATAAGTTAAATCATCACTAGTAATATCTTTATCTAAACTTTTAACTAATATATTAAATGTTTTATTATTTGTTGTATATTTACTATATTCTTTATCATTAATATATATTGCAATTCTATTTTTTATTACATATAAATTACTAGTTGATGTAACTCCATTATAATTTAAACTTAATTTAGTTTTACCTAAACCCTTTCCAGTTATAATACCATCTTGTATAACTGCTTTAGTTTCATCATCAACTAAAACATTAAAAAAGTTAACATTTACATTTAAAGGATTAGTTGTAAGTGTTAGATTAGTTTGATCATCTAGATAAACATAATAATTATTCTCATTTAATTTAGCAGATTCAATATAATCACTGAAAACACTTATTTTAATAGTTGAACTTTTATCTTGATAACTTGCTTTAACTGTTGTAGAACCAAGTTTATTTAAAGCAGTTAAATAAATAGAAGTTCCATCACTTTTTATTGAAACTAAGGATTCATCATAATCAGTAAATTTAATATTTTTAATATTAATTGATTTTATATCAAGTAGACTTTTTAAATCAACTGATTCATCTGTTTTTAAAGTATATTCTTCTCTTATAAAATCAAGTTTACAGTCTTTACACAAATTCATTGTTGTAGTTTGTTTAGTTGTAGTCGTGATAGTTTCATTTTCATCACCAGTAATCTTACCAGTAAACTTACTGATAATATACATTAAAACTAATATTAAAAATAAGACAATTATAATCGAATAAATAACTACTTTTAAATTTATTGTTCCATCTTCTCTTACAAATAACTTTTTCATTTCATCCTCTTTATTTCTTTTATAAACTCATAAGTAGAAACAGATAATTCATCTGGATTAATATCATTTAAATTTAATGTTTCAAAGTCAACTGAACGGTTTTCTTCAACATTAATTAAGCTACCGCTTTCTAAAATACCAATGTATCCTAAAATTATCCAATCAACTATTTCTTTAGTTTCATTATCCATTTTTCTATCATGGTAAGCTCCAATAAACTTGTCAATTTTAATATTATTATTTCTTGTTTCTTCTAAAATTTCTCTTTTAAGAGCTGATAAAAAATCTACATCATTTTTATTTACTGAACCACCTACAGCTTGAAGTTTACCAACATCATCTCTAGCACCAGGTCCTCTTCTATTTAATATTACTTGACCTTGTTTATTAAAAATAAAACATACAACTGCAACTTTTATTTTTTTTAATGAATCAATACTTATTAACTTTGCTACTAATTCATCTACATTTCTTACTTCATCTTTAAATATCACATTATCACTTCCAGTTAAAACATTTTATCTATATTTGTTGGGACTTTATCATTAACGATTAAATTAATTATTTTATCCTCTTTTTCTTTAGAAACTTCTTTACCAGTTAAATTACTAAGTTCTCTTATTATTCCACTTAATGTTTTAGGGTCTTTCATATTTCCTTCATTAAGTCTACTAGCTATATTAATAATAGATTCTTTACTAACTTTAGTTTTAGCCTCCACCTTATTAAAAACTTCATCATTAATTTCCATATAAACACCTCTAGTATATTTATATGTCATATTACCTAACTTGTTCTTTATTTTAATTTATATACAT
>CAKONX010000028.1 GCA_934098345.1 uncultured Bacilli bacterium | reverse complement strand
GTTGCACTTGAAAACGGAACTAAATTCTCTATCCGTGAAGGTGGTAGAACTGTTGGTTCAGGTGTTGTTACTGAAATTGTTAAGTAATTAATACAAAATAACTAAAAACTCTACATTGTAGAGTTTTTTTTGACTTTAAATATAACATAAGTTAAAATTATTCTAGAGTGATACTATGAAAAAGATAAAAGATATTAGTAATAACATATTTGATATGATAAGTAAAAAAAATAGAATAAAGAGAATTATTCTAACTACTTTTGGTTGCTTTATCGTTGCCGTTGTTTATAATTGTTTTATTGTTCCAAATAATCTAGTTACAGGTGGATTAGGTGGAACAGCAATATTAGTTTCAAAAATAGCTGGAATTAAACCAGTTTTATTTATAGACGTAGTTTCTATATTGCTCATAATTGTTTCTTATATATTGATTGGTTATAAAAAGACTTTCTATTCAATATTTGGCTTTATTATGTATGCAATTATGGCTTCACTTACTGAAGGATTTTCATCTTATTTTACTATATCACTTGATTCATTCTTGTTTTCAACAATAATTGCTTCAATTGTTTCTGGATTTGGATATGGTATTATATATAAGGCTGGTTTTAATACTGGAGGAATGGATTCAGTTGTTGCTATACTGCAAAAATATATAAATTTTCCAACTACAAAGATTTCAACAATAGTAAATATGATCGTGATACTTCTAGGAACTCTTCTTTTTGGTGTTCCTAAAACTATTTATGCAATAATATATTTAAAATTACAAAACTTTATTGCTGACCGAGTTATTTTAGGTACATCAAATCATAAAGTTTGTTTTATTAAAACAAAGAAAACAAGAGAAGTAGAAGACATTATTATTAATAAATTAGAAACTGGATACACACTTATAGAATCAGAGCATCAAAAATTAATTATGTGTGTTGTATCAAATGATCGATTTAGAACATTGAAGAAATATATCCTTAAAATTGATGAAGCTTCATCCATAATCACGAATGACTGTTACACAGTTGAAGGTGGTAAAATTAATTTTCTTTTTTCTCTAAAGGATTTTTAAAAATTAAATAATTTGGTTCAAATAAAGCTGTATAAAAATATAAACCAATAAATAAACATACTGATAAAATACCAAATATTCTTATAATAATATTTAAGTCAATTATATTTAGTAATATAAAAGAAATAACATAACTAATAAATAATGAAATATAGAAGAGTGCAATATTATATATTGCATTTTCTTTTTTAAAGAATAATTTCTTTAGATAATAAAAAACTATTATTATTGTTGAAAATACAAATATTTGAATTCCTTTAATTGCTAGAATATTATTGTTGATAAGTTTTGCCTTTTCAACAATAGATAAAAATAATATTGGAGTAATCCCTAGTTTTAAATGTTCAAATGTAGATTCGTTTTTAGCAAAAAAGAATCCTACAATTGGATTATTATTTGTAATACTATATAAGTAATGTCCTAAAGTTCCCATAATGCTTGCAATAAAAAATAAAGTTAATTCTAACATGTAATCACCTATTAAAGATTATTATAAAATGTAAAATAATATACATTTTATTTATATAATATTTACTTCATGCTATAATTAAAGTGGTGAGAGTCATGAACAATGAAAATGTTAGCATTATAAAAATGTATGGAGAAGTATTAACTGATAAAGAATATATAACAAATCCGGCAATAGCTAGAGATGAAGAAATTAATAAAATGATTCTAGCTTTAATAACTCCAGATAAAAGTGCTTTATTAGTTGGTAAACCAGGTATAGGTAAAACTGCTTTAGTTGAGGGGCTTGCTTATAGAATAAATAAAGAAGAAGTTCCACCAATATTAAGAGGATGGAAAATAATAAAAATAAATGTACCAGCCCTTTTAGGAAAAATTATTGTAGATGGCGTAGAAGTATCAAAAATACAACTATTATTAAGTGAACTAGATAATGTTGAAAAAACAATTTTATTTATTGATGAAGTTCATTTATTAGTTTCTAAAAATAATCTTGTAGATGTTGACTTTGCTAACATGTTAAAACCATATCTTGATAGAGGTAGAATTCTTATGATAGGTGCAACAACAAGTGAAGAGTATGAAGAATATATTCTTAGAGATAGAGCTTTTGTTAGACGTTTTATAAAAATTGATGTTGCTGAATCACAAGGTGAAGATGTTGTAAAAATATTAATGGGAACAACTCCTAAATTTGAAAAACTTATGGGAATAAAATTAAATTATTCTGACTTTTTCAAAGAAAAAATATTTACATGGTTAGTAAAATATACGAGTGAATATAAACGTATATATGAGGTACAAAGTAGATATCCAGATATATGTTTAACGATTATTTCAAGCGCATTCAGTTATGCAGTATTTGAAGGATCTCCTTCAGTAACAATGAAACATATATACTTAGCTATGAAAAACACCGGAGCAATATATGAAGATTCAAAAGAAAAGGCTATTGCTGAATTTAAAGAAATATTCAGAGATGTATTATTAAAAGAAGGAATAGATCCTGACAAAATATAAAAGACTTCAATTAATTTTGAAGTCTTTTTCCTTGATAAGTATCTCTTTTTACCATTTCTTTATCTATATCATTTAAAACACAAAACTTTTTTAATAACCATGTAGGTTCAACTAAATCTTCTTTTACTGGATCTCCAGTTATTCTTTCTATTACAATTTCTGGTTTTAAATATTCTAATTGATTAATAACTATATCTATATATTCTTCTTTAGTTAGAACATGAAAATTTGTTTTTCTATAAAGTTCTTCTAATGGTGTATCTTTTATAATATGTAACATATGAATTTTAATGCCATCGATATTTAATGAATTTAAATGTTTTACTGTTTCAATCATCATATCTTTACTTTCAAAAGGTAAACCATTTATTATATGAGCAACAACTCTTATATTTCTATCTTTTAGTCTTTTTACACATTCATCAAAGTTTTTTAAATCATGGCCGCGGTTAATAAGTTTTAAAGTTTCTTCATGCATTGATTGAAGACCTAGTTCAACTGTTAAAAAAGTTCTTTTATTTAGTTTTTCTAAATAATCTAAAACTTCATCACTTATAGCATCACTTCTAGTTGCAATTGATAATCCTATAACATTATCTAAAGCAAGAATAGTTTCATATTTTTCTTTTAACTCTTCAATTGGTGCATATGTATTTGTATTTGCTTGAAAATAACCAATGTAGTAAGCATCATTCCACTTTTTCAACATTATGTCTTTAACTTCATTAAATTGAGTTATTAAATTATCTTTAACATTTCCAGCAAAGTCTCCGCTTCCTAGTTTTGAACAAAAAATGCAACCTCCATGACCATTCTTTTTATTTGGACAAGAAAATCCTCCATTTAGACTTACTTTAAAAACTTTCTTTTTGAATTTGTTTTTATAAAAATAATTTAAAGTTGTATATCTTTTATTATCTAAACTATATTTATACATTTTAAATCACCCAAAATATAATATCATTAATTTTTAATATATGCTATAATTAAACTACAATATAAAGGAGAGATAAAATGAAACAAACTATTTTAAGTGTTTTAACAACTTTATTAATTGGCTTTTTTATTTTTTATATTTATTTACCACCAATTAATATAACTTCAATAGCTTTTTGGCTATTTGTAATTGTTTTATTATTTGTATATGGAGTAGCAAACTTATTTTTTTCAAAAAGGGATTATAAAATTATTAACATGTCTGGTGTTAATATAAATGTACCAAAAAGTGCATATATTGTATTTACAAGTGTGTTAATAATTGTTGTAGGAATTCTTTTAATAAATTTTGTATGTTCACCTCTTTTTAATGCTAAAAGCTATTCAAAAAGAATTACAATTGATGAATCTAATAATTTTTTAGAAGATGTAAAAGAAGTTGATTTTAAATCAATACCATTACTTGATCGTGACTCAAGTCAAAAATTAGGTGATAGAGTTATGGGGCAAATGAACGAATATGTATCTCAATATTATGTAAGTGATCAATATACTCAAATTAATTTCAATAATGAAATTCTTAGAGTTACTCCTCTAGAATATGATGGCTTTATTAAATGGATAACTAATAGAAAAAATGGAATCAACGCCTATATAACTGTAAATTCTGTTAATGGAGAAGCAAAACTTACTAAACTAGATAAAGGTATGCGTTATATGCCAAGCGCACTTTTTAATGAGAAATTAACAAGAAAACTAAGATTTTTATATCCTACAACTATATTTGGTGATTCAAAATTTGAAATTGATAATGAAGGAACTCCTTATTGGATAACTCCAACATACAAATATACAGGTATAAATATGAAAACTAAGGTAACAGGAGTTGTAATTCTTAATCCAGTTACTGGGGATGCTAAAAAATATAATGTTGATGAAATTCCTTCATGGGTTGATAATGCCTATAATGCAAGTTTAATTATTGAACAAGTCGATAACTGGGGAACATATAAGAATGGATTCTTAAATAGTATATTTGGCCAAAAAAATGTTGTTAATACAACTGAAGGTTATAATTATTTAGCTTTAAATGATGATATTTATTTATATACAGGAATAACTTCTGTATTAAGCGATGAATCTAATTTAGGTTTTATTCTTTCTAATATGAGAACTGGTAAAACAACATATTACCCTGTAGCAGGTGCTGAAGAATATAGCGCGATGGCATCAGCCGAAGGACAAGTACAACAAATGGGTTATAAATCAACATTTCCATTACTTATTAATTTAAATAATCGTCCAACATATTTAGTAAGTCTAAAAGACGCAGCAGGTTTAGTTAAAATGTACGGATTTGTTGATGTTGAAGATTATCAAAAAGTTGTAGTAACGGATGCCGCAAAAGGTATAGAAATATCAGCCCAAAATTACTTATCAAGTTTTGGTACTGAAGTAGGAAATACTTTATTAGAAAAAGCATCAATAATTGTAAAAAAGATTACATCAGTAACAATAGATGGAAACACATATTTTTATATAATAGATGAAAATAATAAAAAATATAAAGTTTCAATTAAAACAAGTGATTCTCTTCCATATGTAACAACTGGTGATAAACTTGAAATAGGCTATGTTAATAAAAACAAAAATGAAATCATTGAGATAACAAAGGTATACTAAAAGGTGAAAATATGAAAAAAATAACTATAGGTTTAATTCTTGGAAATATAAATCCTAATTTTGAATATGACATAACTCAAGGAGTAAATAAGTATGCATTAGAAAAGGGAATTAATGTAGTAACACTTGTATTAACTACGCCTTCTAAGCCTTTATCTGATCGAGTATTTGATTCATATAAATTTATGGGAATAGATGGACTTATCATTATATATGGTTCGTTCATTTCTTTTAAAAACAGTATTGATGGTCAAAAATTTTTAGACAAATTTAAAGACATACCATATGTAATTGTACAAGATAATTATAAAGTTCCAAATAAATCAAATTTAATTGTTGATAACAAAAAAGGAATGTCAAAGTGCATTGAGCATTTAATCATTGATCATAAATATAAAAATATTCTATATGTTTCTGGACCTAGAGATAGCTATGATAGTATGGAAAGATTAGATGCTTACATTGAAACTATGGAAAAATATGGATTAACTGTAAGTAATAATATGATTGCATATGGAAATTTCAGTGAAAATATCGAAAGATCATTAAAACAATTAATAAAAAGAAATAAAAATGTAGATGCTATTGCTTTTGCTAATGATACTATGGCTTTAGCAAGTTATCCAATACTTGAACAATTAGGCTTTAAGATAGGTAAAGATATTGGTATAACTGGATTTGATGATATGTATAAATCATCTATTGCCCATCCAGCTTTGACTACTATATCACAAGATCCAATAAAGATAGGGTACGAGTCTACAAGAGAAGTTCATAACATGATTTTAAATGGAACAAGTGAATTTATTTCTTTAGATACAGAATTATTTATAAGAAAATCATGTGGCTGTAGAAAAGAAGTAAAGTCAACTCATGATCTAAAAAAACTAAGCGAAGATGAAATAATAGATTATTTTATTAAGGAAAGTGCAATAAATAGTCGCTCAAATATAGATTTGAAATTATTAAAAAGAATTTCTACAAATGTATTAAAACGAATTAAAACCGAATACACAGTGGATGAGATCGTTTATTATATTAAAAATGCTATATTAAATGATGATCATCCAGCAATAACAAATTTTAACGATGTTTTTGCTTATTTTACAGCAGCATTAAAGAATTATGCTAGTTTTGTATCAGATCAAACTATTAAAGAAAAAAGTATTTCTATTTTATATAGCTTACAAACTTGGTATTTTAATTATATAACAAATACGATTACTTCTGAAAATCAGTCAAGATTTGATAAAATAACTAATATTTCTCTCATAAGTAGGAAAATGATTAACAATCAACTTACAAGAACAGAAATGTTTGACAAGGTATTTGTTGAATTAAAAGAAATGGGTGTTAAGTCATCATATATATATCTTTTTGATAACCAAGCCATTAAAAATGCTTATTTGGCTGCTTATTATAATTCAAAAACAACTAAAATCTTTAAAGCAAATGAAAAAAGACAAAGAGTGTATACAAAGAATTTGATAGATAATGAATCAGGTACATTCTGTTATGGTTTTTCACTTGCATCAAATGAAAAGTATTATGGTTTTATAGTTTGTGAAACAGATTTATCCTTAATAAATCCGATAAAGTTATTATGTGCCCAAATAGGTACAATGCTTTACATAGAAGAAATGCGCAAAAGCGAATTAAAAGCTAAAAATGATTTAAAGAAAACACTTAAATTAATTCAAGAAAAAAATGAAATTTTAAATAATCTAAGTTTATATGATGAATTAACCAAAATATATAATCGTCGTGGCTTTATAGAAAAATCAATGGAATTAATAAAAACTAATAAAGATAAGAAAATTGAAGTTGTTTTTTGTGATTTAGATCATTTAAAAGAGATAAATGATACTTTTGGACATAATGAAGGAGATTATGCAATTTCTAATGCAGCTAAACTTATAGTTGCATCACTACCTAAGAATGCCATTGTTTCAAGGACCGGTGGAGATGAATTTGTATCCATTTTTGTAGTTAATCCTAAAAATGATTTAAATGTTGAAACCAGTATAAAAAACACGTTTAAAAAGTTTAATGATGGATGTAATAAACCTTATTTCATAGAGACATCAATTGGATATTATGATTTTATATCTAGTGAAGATATAAAAATTGCTGCCATTATAAACGAGGCAGATAAATATTTATATGAAGCTAAAAAACATCGTAAAAGTACAATAAGAAAGTAGTAGGAACATTATGAACGAATTAGTAATTAGTGAATTAGCAAGAGATTTAAATATAACCATAAATCAAATAAAAACGGTTTTAAATCTGTTTAATGAAGGAGCAACTATTCCTTTTATCGCAAGATATAGAAAAGAAGCAACAGGCGCATTAGATGAAAACCAAATAAAAAGCATCAATGATTTATATACATACTATAATAATCTTTTAGATAGAAAAGAAGCTGTTATTAGATTAATAGATGAAAAGGGAATGTTAACAGAAGAGTTAAAACAACAAATTTTAGGTTGCTCTAAGCTTACTGAAGTAGAAGATTTATATCGACCATATAAAGAAAAGAAAAAAACTAAAGCAAGTGAAGCAATTAATATGGGACTTGAACCACTTGCTAAAATGATTATGGCATTTCCAACAACAGGATCATTAGAAGATATGGCTAAAAAATATATTAATGATAAAGTTAAGACTACGGAAGATGCAATTACAAATGCATGTTATATTATAGCTGAATGGATAAGTGACAATGCATCTTACCGTAAATGGATTAGAAACTATATTTATAATAATGGTCTAATTGTATCTGAAATAAAGAAGAATGCCGAGGATCCAAAGAAAACATTTGAAATGTATTATAATTTTTCAGAACCTGTTAAATATATTAAACATTATAGAGTACTTGCTATAAATAGAGGAGAAAAAGAAAAAATATTAAATGTGAATCTTGATTTTTCCATGGATGAAATTATAGCTAACTTAAAACGAAAAATCATTAAAAATGATAAATCTTTTGTATGTTCAATTATAGAAGATACAATTAAAGATGCTTTAAAAAGATTAATTATTCCAAGTGTTGAAAGAGAAATAAGAAGTGAATTAACTGAAAAAGCTGCTGCTTTAGCAATAGAAAATTTTGGAGTTAACTTAGAACATTTACTTTTAACTAGACCAATAAAAGGAATGATTGTTTTAGGATTTGATCCAGGATATATTAATGGTTGTAAATTAGCTGTAGTTGATCAAAATGGTACATACATGGATTCATGTGTTATAAAACCATTTTTAAAAAATATAAGTGAAAGTGAATTAAAAAAATATAAAGAAATAGTTAAAAATTTAGTTGAAAAATATAAAGTAGATATAATTTCTATAGGTAATGGAACAGCTTCAAGAGAATCTGAAAAGTTTTGTGCTGAGTTAATAAAAGAATATAACTTAAATTGTAAATATGTTATTACTTCAGAAGCAGGAGCATCTGTATATTCTGCATCTAAACTAGCTATTGAAGAATTTCCTGATTTAGAAGTTGAAAAAAGAAGTGCAGTATCAATTGCAAGAAGAATACAAGATCCACTTTCTGAACTTGTAAAAATTGATCCTAAAAGTATTGGTGTTGGTGAATATCAATATGATGTTAATCAAAAAGAATTATCTGGGAATCTAGATTTCACTGTATCTAAAGTGGTTAATGAAGTTGGAGTAAATGTAAATACGGCTTCAAAAAGCATATTAAAATATATTTCTGGTTTAACTAAAACAACAATTGATAAAATATATGATTATAAAGAAAAGCATAAAATTTCTAACCGTGAAGAAATAAAAAATATTAAAGGCATTAGTCCTAAAGTTTATGAACAATGTATTGGTTTCTTAAGGATACCTGATGGAAATAATGCTTATGATAAGACTGGAATCCATCCTGAAAGTTATGAAACAACTTCAAATTTATTGAATAAATTGAATTTAGATATTCAAAATATAAATGAAGAAAGTTTTAAAAATAAATTACAAAGTATTGATGTAAAAGAGTATACGAATATTTTAAATACAGATGAATATACATTAAATGATATAGTTAAAGAACTTCTTACTCCAGGTTTAGATCCACGTGATAGTTTAGAAACACCAATTTTAAAAAGTGATATTTTACATATAGAAGACTTAAAAATAGGTATGGAATTAGAAGGTACAGTTAGAAATGTAGCATCATTTGGAGCATTTGTTGATATTGGGCTTCATGATGATGGTTTGATTCATATATCTAAAATGAGCAAACAATTTGTAAAAAATCCAAATGATATTTTAAATGTTGGAGACATAGTTAAATGCTATGTTGATGCAATTGATCTTGAAAAAGGTAAAGTAAATTTAAGTTTAATTAAGGAATAATTTACTAAAAAAAACATAAAATATAAAAAAATTGAAAAAATTTTAAAAAAAGTATTGCAAATTGAATTCGTTATGGTATAATTTAAATTGCTTACTTAAGCGGATGTAGTTTAATGGTAGAGCTTCAGCCTTCCAAGCTGATAACGTGGGTTCGATTCCCATCATCCGCTCCAAAAGATGCCCAATTAGCTCAGTCGGTAGAGCGCACGGCTGTTAACCGTTAGGTCGTAGGTTCGAGTCCTACATTGGGCGCCATTTAGTAAGTAAAAGCATGGTAAATAAGCCGTGCTTTTTTTATGTTAATTATTTAAGTTTAAAATTATTCATGATATAATTAATACAATAAAGGAGAATGTAATATGGACTTATTTCATGCAAATGGCTTAAAGGCACATCGAAATTCATTTGAAACTACTATAGAAAATGTAACAAATGAAATAACTACATTAAATAGAAAATATTTAGAAACATGGGAACAATTAAATTTCTATAGAAAAAAATGGGCTGCTATTCAGGAAGACATGATTATAATTGCTAGAAACTCCAATTATCGATTCCATAAGTCTTTAGATTTATGCAATAATGATGAAATAATTGAAGAAATTAAGTCATTAATGAAATTTTGCTCTAGAGAAAATAAATCTAAACTATTAGGTTATCTTGAAAAAATATCAATATATTATTCCAATATGCAAGTTTGTTCTAAAAAATTAGAAGAATACAGCAATATTCTAGGTTTAATTCACTTTAAAGAAGAAGATAAAGATGATGAATTAATAATAGATTTGGATGAATATAGAAAGCAATATGAAAGTTTTAAAGAAGAATCTATACAAGAGCAAATAAGTGAGCTAAATAAGGAAAATTCTGATGAATTTGATGAAGTTAGTCAGGTTCCATTAATCAAAATAGCAAATTAAAGTCAGTCTCAAAAATTGACTTTTTTTTTACAATTTGCTATTATAGTGTCGTTCGACCGCAAAGAGGAGGACCAGAATGGACACAACAAAAGCTTCTAGGATACCTTGGAAGCACGTTATCTGTTGTTTAATAATACTAGTAGTATTTGTATTAACAATAGGTATTCATATTAATGCTGAAGGATTTAGTGATGATGCTATCGCTGATAACTCATCCGATACGGTACCCCTGCGAACTTACAGTAGAATAATAGACTTAAGTCCTTTAAGCAAACAAAATGAGGTTAATTTAGCTGGACCTAAAGAGGAAGTAACCGTTGAAGAAACTACATTAGACGATTACATTACTACTTATCAAGCGGATATTGAATTTTTATCTAAAACTTTTGGAGTCAAATATGAGAATATCATAAATGATATGTATCAAATATTTGAAAGTAATAAAGATAAGCAATTTGATAAGACAAATATTGGCTTTATACTAAATGAAGATGGAAGTGTTAAACAATATAAAAATGTTTTATATGGATTGGTCGAATATTTCTATAATTATATAGAAGTAAATCCAAAGAAAGTAAATAAGAAGTGGATTCCATATACAGGAAATTCTGAGTATGTAGAAAATTTGATAATCTACTATACTAAACAAATATATACAAATGTTGATACAGCTCTTGCATTAAGTATAGGTGCAAGTGAGTCAGGATACTACAAAGTTAAATATATGTTAAAATGTAACAATATATTTGGCGGAATGAGTAGTAAAGGGCTCATAAAATACAAGAACATGGAATTTGGGGTATTATCATATGTTAGAATGCTTTCTAAAAAATACGTAGGTAAAGGTTTAACTACAATTGAAAGTATTGGAAGAAAGTATTGTCCAACACGTGATAGTTTTGGTAATAAGATAGCAAGCCCACATTGGGTGTCGTTAGTTAATACAGCTATGAAAAAATATAAAGATTATGGAACAGTAATCGAAGCTAATGACTTGCTAACTGAAAGAGAATATGCATAACTTGTATTTCTCTTTTTTTTTGTTTATAATTAAAATAGAGATGATGATAAATGAAATGTATAGATGAAATAGATTTAAATAATAAAAAAATAATACTGAGACTTGATTTAAATGTTCCTATAAAAGATGGAATTATTTTAGATGATACTAAAATACGAGCAAGTATACCCACAATAAATTATTTATTAGATCAAAATTGTAAATTGTTAATATTAAGTCATTTAGGAAAAATTAAAACTGAGGAAGATAAAGTAGGGAAATCATTGAAAATAGTTTGTGATAAAATGAAAGAACTTATTAATACAGATATATATTTTATAGATAATGTTTTATCAGATGAAGTACCTACTATTTTAGATAATCATGATATTGTTATGTTGGAAAATACTAGATATGCAGATATTCCAGAAAAAAGAGAAAGTGGATGTGACCTTACATTAGCAGAATTTTGGTCTAAAGCTGGTGAATTTTTTGTAAATGATGCATTTGGTACAAGTCATCGTAAGCATGCATCAAATTATGGTATATCAACATTTTTACCATCTGCATATGGCTTGCTTTTTAAAAAAGAAGTAGAAGGATTAAAACCTATTGTAACAAATGAACCGAAAAGACCGTTTATTGTTATTATGGGTGGGGCAAAAGTTGATGATAAAATTGAACTAATAGATAGTATATTAAAAAAATGTGACTATTTACTTCTTGGTGGTGGTATAGCAAATACATTTAATAAAGTTAAAGGCAATAATATAGGCTCATCTTTATATAGTGAATCACAAGAAGAAAATGTAAGCACGTTAATAGGAAAATATTCGAATAAAATAATATTGCCAATAGATGCAAATGTTTTAAAAGAAAATGAAGTTTTAAGTAAAGATATAAATAATATAGAATCTGATGAAATAATATATGATATTGGTAATAAAACTATAGAGTTATATAAAAATTATATAGATGAAGCTAAAACTATATTTATAAATGGAACTGTTGGATATTACGAGGATAAACGTTTTGCTAATGGAACTGTTAAATTGTTAGAATTAGTTTCAAATTCAAGTGGAATAAAAATTGCTGGAGGTGGAGATGCAGTAAGTTCTGTAAACAATCTTGGCTTCTCTGATAAATTTAATTTCATTTCTACTGGAGGTGGAGCGACGCTTGAATATATTGCCAAAGAAAAAATAGAATGTTTTGAGGATTAAAAAATGATATTAGTATTAAATTTAAAAATGAATCTTACTAAGAACACAATACTAGAATATGAAAAAGCTATTCATAACAAAAATGTAATAGTAATGCCACAATATCCATATTTACTTTTCTTTAATAGAGGAAAGTACTCTTTAGGTAGCCAAGATGTTTCCAAGTTTGCAAAAGGAAGTTATACTGGAGAAGTATGTGCTAAAGGTTTGAGATGCTTGGGAGTTAAATATGTTTTAGTTGGCCATTCTGAAAGAAAAGAATATTTTCACGAGGATGGATATGATTTTAAAAAGAAAATAGAAAATGTCATTAATAATGATATGATACCAATTTATTGTGTTAATCAAACGAGTGAAGAATATGAAAATGATAAAGAGTTAAGCAAAATAGAAGAACAGCTAGAAGCAATACCTACTAACTGCAAATATATAATAATTGCTTATGAACCAAGTTATATGATAGGTAATACAGAAAATAAAGAAATGCTTGATAAAGAACACTTACAAAAAGTTATTACTAAAATTAAGGATTACCTTATAGAAAGAAATATTAATCATTCAATATTATATGGTGGTGGAGTAGACGAAGAAACCATAAGTTATCTAAAAGATTTAAACCTTGACGGTTATATAATGTCATCTAGTGCATTAGATATTAATAAATTAAATTCAATTTGTGAAAAGTTAGGTATTTAAATTGTTTGGAGATTTTTTAGAAATGTTGTATAATTGTTAACAGCGGTGATAATATGAATAATTTAAAAATTGGTGACAATTTAGAATTACATTGTTACAAACATAATGGAAAAATAAATAGTACATCTGATAGAATCACAATTTTAGATATTAAAGAAGATTATATTGTGTGTGGAGATTATAAAACAACAATTACTGATAGTGATGGATCAACCAGAAAAACTAAAGAACCTGCTATAATGTTTTTTTATAAAGATAGATGGTTTAATGTTTTAGCTCAATTTAAAAAACAAGGTTTATTCTATTATTGTAATATTGCTACTCCATATTTAATAGACGAAAATATTATAAAATATATAGATTATGATTTAGATCTAAGAGTGTTTCCAGATGGAGGATTTAAGATATTAGATAGAAATGAATATAACTATCATAAAAAGATTATGCATTATTCAGATGACTTAGATGAAATAATAAAAAGTGAATTAAGTGAATTAATTGAAATGAAAAGAGCAAATAAGGGACCATTTGATAGAATTTTAGTAGATAGTTATTATGAAAAATATATAAAAATTGCAGAAAAACTGTAATTTTTTTTGTTATTTAACATAAATTATAGGGTAAAATGCAAAAAAATAAAAAAAATAAAAAAAAGTTAAAAAAAAGTGTTGCATTTTATTAAAATGAAGTGTATATTATTAACTGTGCTTCAGAAATGACACAGAAATTTACAAAAAAATAATGTAAATAAAAAAAGTGTTGACATTCTTAAAAAAGTACGATAAAATCAATATCGTGACTCAGAAAGAAATGTAAAATGAGGCATAAAATGATATGTAAATATCAAATTAAAAAAAATGTCAAAAAAGTGTTGACATGAAATCAAAAATTTGATATATTACTAATGCACTGGTCAAAAGACCTTGCAAAAACGATCTTTGAAAACTAAGTAAAATGTCAAGAAATTGAGTAGCTAGATTAAACTTAAATAATAAATATTTTTTATGAGAGTTTGATCCTGGCTCAGGATGAACGCTGGCGGCATGCCTAAGACATGCAAGTCGTACGAAGCG
>CAKONX010000027.1 GCA_934098345.1 uncultured Bacilli bacterium | reverse complement strand
TTTTGTCTTCATAACTTAATTTTGACATATAAAAACCTCGTTTCTATTTTGTCCAAGAAACGGGGTTCATATCAGTTTATGTACTTATTTTTTTAAATCCAAACTTAAAGATTTTGAATGAGCAAGATCCTTTATTATCTCTTCACAACTATAACCAGTATATTTTGAATATTTTAGAATATATTCAAATAGAAGTTTAGGATATATAGTTTCATAATCTAAAGCTTCCTTCGAACAATTTCTATAAGACTCTTCTACTTTTTCTCTCATATCATAAACAGATTTTATATATCTTAAACTATTTACATCCGTACTCATTAATTTTCTAACAAAATCATAAGCATATTTAAATGCATAATATTCTCTTGGATCCATTACATATTTATAAAAACTATTATTAATATTCTTTTGTTGAATAGCACTATTAATGATTCCATTTACTATTGTATACATATGTAATTCTTTAAGTTCTCTATAAGAGCTTAATAGACCTTGCTCCAATGCATAAAATGTAGATATATGAAACTCTTCATGTAAAAGGCAGTCAAGTAAAAATAAATTTAAAAATTCAATATCTTTATATTCCATTTTACCATGATTGTTTTGGTTTCTTTGTTTACCATCTTTTATAAGAGTTTCACTAAAATATATAGTATTTTTAGAAATAGATACTGCAGCATCAAATAACATTTCTTTAGATTCTTCTATTTCTATTCCAAATTCTTCACGATTATCAATAATAGATTTAATTCTTTCAAATTCTTGTAGTAAAATTATTATTTCAGAAACTGATAATTTATAAAAATTTTCAGCGTAAAAAAAAGTTAGAACAATTCTTTATTGATCTAAAATGTTTAATTTCTTATAATTTTCACTACTAATTAAATCTAAAAACATTTTCACACATCATTTCAAGAAATTATTCTAACAAATAAATATCAACTATTCAAGTTTGTTAATCACTATATTCTTCATCATACTTCATTTGAGCATCAACTGCTTCTAGAAATGAAAGTCTTGCTTCTTCTAACAAAAGTAAAGAAACAGCAATATATTCACTTGAATAATCCAATTTTTTATCAATATATTTTTCTAATTTTTTCTTATCTTTCATATACATTTTTTCATCTATTAATTCATTTAAATTATTGAATTTTTCTTCAAGATGACTACTTATTTTTTCTGATATTTCACCATTTTTAGTCTTAATATCTTTTTTTGTTTTTTGAATATTTTCTTTAGTGTCTTTTATTTTTTTATCCAAGTCATCTTTCTTATACATACATTCAATAGTTTTTGTTTCTAGTTCATCTTTAATTTTTTCATTTAGTGAATTAAACTCTTCACTTACTTGTTTCATTTTTTCTTGCATTTCTTATTCCTCCTATGTAAGTTTTTTCTTACTATAATAGTATAACCAAAATAACAAAATTTAAAAAAACAAAATAAGAATTGTGATGTTTAACCAACAATAAAAGAAAAGTATCTACTTTTCTTTTATAATATTTTTACTACATTGATAAGTTATTAAGAAATATCCTCCATAAATAAACACTATTATAAGAGAGGTTATTATAACTGAGTTTAATAATCCATCTCTTCCAAACATCTCTAAAATAATTAATGCAAAACGCATACCAAATATCGAATGTATTATTGCAAGTATTAATGGAAATAAGAAAAATATTAATATTTCTCTAAATAAAGATTTTTTTATTAAAGATTCGTCTGCCCCAATTTTTCTTAAAATAATATATCTTTTTCTATTATCACTTGCTTCACTTAAATTTTTTAATGCAAGTATAGCCGCACTAGACATAAGGAAAATTATTCCTAAATATATTCCTAAGAAAGTAACGATAGCTCCAAGTCCAATAGAAGAATCTTCTAAAGAAGTTTTAGTTGTATAAGAAGCACTTCCAATATTTGAACTTTGTTTTTTAAACAAATCATCTATTTCATATTTTTTATCACGATTAGCCTCATTATAGTTTGCAGTAAACATAGTATATAATGGTTCTTCTTTTGCAACAACTGAATCTGGGACTATAAATATTCCCCCATTAATTTCTCCACTTGAAAGTTCTACAAATCCATATATACATTTCTTATATTTTGGCTTTAAAGTCTTACCAAACACTTTTATTTCAGTTCCTGATTCCAAAGCAATATTTCTAACATCCGTTAAAGCTTTGAAATTAGAAATAATAATATATTCATCATCATTAAGTCTTAGTTCTTCTCTGTTATATATATTAGCAATTTTGTTATAATCACTTATACTCATAATTTCTTCAACATAAGTATTATCATCAATTTCCCCACTAGCAGTTAAACTAGCGTAAAGTTCACTACCTAAGGAAGTTTCTGTATTAAAGTCCATATCACGATATGTGCTAGTTACAACATATTCTTTAACTAATGATGCGTAATCAAATTTATTTTTCTTATATCTATCCAGAATATTTCCACTCATGCCTTCTTCTTGATAAGCTGCAACTTGAATATCAGCAGGCATAAATTTGGCAATATTTTTATTTAATGAGTTTCTTAACGATAACGAACTTGATAAAGCACATATTGTTAAAAATAACATAAGACAAATTACAGTCATTGATATAACAGTTGTATTAATTTTACTGCTTAATTGACGAATCATGAACTGATTAAGCCCTTTATAGTAAAGGCCTTTTAAAGACATAGCAACTTTTAAAATAAGCCCAGATATACTCCAAAATATTAGGAAAGTTGATACTATTCCTATAATTATAGGCTTAAATATTTCTTTAAAATCCTTCATCTTCATTATCCCATCAGTAACCATATAATATGCATATCCTAAAGCCACTGCAGATAAGACAAATATAATAATACAGACTATTGGGTTTTTAATTTTTACTTTTTCTGATTTTGCACTAGAATGTAACAAATCAATCAATTTACATTTACTAATAATAATGGTATTAAATATCATTACTATAAAATACATTATTCCAAAATAAATGCATGTTTTTATTAAAGCTGAAAAAGAAAACACAAATTGAAACTTTGACATATCAGCATCAAACATTTTAGCAACTAATATACTCATAAGTTGAGATGCAAATACTCCAATAATAAGACCTGCTCCAAGTGAAATAAATCCAATTAACAAAGTTTCTAAAAATAATATAAATGATATTTTTCTTTTACTCATTCCTAAAGTAAGATAAACCCCAAATTCTCTATTTCTTCTTTTAATTAAAAATCTTGAAGCATAAATTATTAAGGAACCTAGTATAAAAGAAACAAATACGCTTGTTGCTGAAAGTAATCTTGTTAATAATGAAATAATATTATCTTTTCTTGAATTAATATTTAACATCACTGTTTGTGAATCAATTGAATTAAAAATATAAAAAATTGCAACTCCTAAAACAAGGGTAAAAAAGTATATTGCATAGTCTTTCATACTCTTTTTTATATTATTTAAAGATAATTTAGCGATCACTTATATCGCCTCCAAGAATAGTTACAACATTAATAATTTTATCAAAGAATTCTACTCGACTTTCATCACCCTTTTTTAACTCATTAAATATCTTACCATCTTTTATAAATATTACACGACTTGCATAACTTGCTGTAAAAGCATCATGCGTAACCATTAGTATTGTTGATGAATATTCTTTATTTAAATATTCAAATCTTTCTAAAAGCATTTTAGCAGACTTAGAATCAAGTGCTCCAGTTGGTTCATCTGCCAAAATTAGTTTTGGATTAGTAATTATTGCACGAGCTGATGCAACTCTTTGTTTTTCTCCACCACTCATTTGATAAGGATATTTATTTAATACATGACTAATATTTAAATACTCACTTACCTTTTTTATTTCACAATCTATATAATCATACTTTTTATTTTGAATGGTTAAAGCAAGAGCAATATTTTCATATGATGTCAAAGTATCTAATAGATTAAAATCTTGAAATATAAATCCAAGTTCTTCTCTTCTAAATTTATTTAAAGCATTACCTTTAAGTAAAGTAATATCTTTTCCTCCAACATAGATATGTCCACTTGTAACTTTATCTATTGTAGATATGCAATTTAAAAGTGTTGTTTTTCCACTTCCACTTGCACCCATGATAGCAACAAATTCCCCTTTTTCAGCACTAAAAGATATATTATCAATTGCTTTAGTTAAACTTGATTTACTACCATAATATTTTTCAATTTCAACTACATCTAATATTTTTTCCATTTTTCCACCTCTCATGTTTAAATTATACTTATATAATAGTAATAAATCCTCCGTTCTATATTTCAAATACATTACAATTTTGTAATAATCATTTTATATTATATAAATCATTCTTACCAAAAGTTATTTTAACTTCTGTATATTCATTTTCTTTTGATGAAATGCTTATTTTATGTCCAAGTTTATCAATAAGTTTTTTAACTATATATAAACCCATGCCAGTTGAATTAGCATCTTTTCTACCATTTTCACCAGTAAAAGTCTTATCAAATACACGAGTTATATCACTTTTACTTATTCCTATACCATTATCATATATAAACAAATTCACTAAATCTTTTTCTTCTGTTGCATATATTTTAATAAGAGAATTTCCGTTTTTCTTTTTATACTTAATAGAATTATTTAAAATTTGATTTATTATGAAAATTAACCATTTAGTATCTGTATAAACAAATATATTTAAATTTTCAACGTTAACTGTAATATTATTTAAAAGAATTTCATCTTTATTCTTAATCATAACTGAATTTATAACTTTTTCTAAATTAGTCTTTTTAATTAAAAAATCTTTTTCAGCATCATTACTTCTTACATAATAAAGCACTTGATCAACATAATTATCAAGTTTATTTATTTGATTAAGATATTTTTTATCAATAGTATCATGATGATTATGGCACATTAAAGAAAGACTTGAAAGAGGAATTTTTACTTCATGAATCCACATTTCGACATATTCTTTAAAATCACTTAAATTCTTTTCATAAAGTTTTATATGTTCATTCATTGATTTATCAATTTGATATAAACTGTCATATAAAATTTTACCTTCTAAAAATGTTGGTTCATTTAAGGTTTCTAATACTAAATATTTCTTATCTAATAATTTAGTATTATTAATCAGTTCATTATAAAATTTCTTTTTTCTAAAATAATTATATAATAATAGAAATATAAAACCAGATAAGAAAAATATAATACTTATAACGATTAAATAAAAATTAACTTGAAAAGCAAGCATAATAAGAATAATTAAAACGAATAAAAATAAGCTAACTAAAATATTAACTTTATTATCTTTAACAAATCTAAAAAAACTCATAGTAAAATATACCCTACACCTTTTTTAGTTTCAATAGCATCTTTTAAACCTGCTTCTTCTAGTTTACTTCTAACTCTACTAATATTTACTGTTAAAGCATTATCATTAATATATTCATCATTATCCCATAGACTAGTCATTATCTCATCTCTAGACACAATTGTCCCAATTTTATTAAATAAACACATAAAAATGATCATTTCATTTTTAGTAAAATCAATTACAAATTCATCATTTTCTAGTCTTGATCTTGATGTATTCACTAAAAAATTTCTATATTTTAAATTAGATACATTCTCACTTCTTTTTAAAACAGCATTAATTCTTAAAATCAATATATTTGGATTATATGGTTTAGTTATATAATCATCTGCTCCATAAGTAATAGAAAGTGCTTCATCAATTTCACTTTCTTTACTTGTAACCATAATTACCGGAACATTACTCTTCTCTCTTAATTTTTTTAATAATTCTTCTCCATTTAAATAAGGTATATTAATATCCATTAAAATAAGATCAGCATCACTCTTTAATATACAATTCAAAGAATTTTCAAAATCAGTTGTTGTATCAACTAAAAAATTAGAATTAGTAAGTAAAGATACAAGTTCTTGTCTAATTAGTTCATCATCTTCTAATACAAATATTTTCTTCATAACTTTCTCCTTTAACTATTATATCATTTGTTCATTAATTTTATCTTACACTTTTGTAATATTGCTTGTTTTTATACATTAATTCATCAGATAAACGTATCATTTCTTTAATACTTATATTATTTTCTTTAAATGCACAACCTATGGCACAGCTATATTTAGTATTATTAACTTCATTAGTAATAGAATCTAAAAAAACATTTATATTACTTTTATACATATTAAAACAAACTATCATGAACTCATCTCCACCAATTCGATATAAACGCATATTTTTATTCTCATGTTTTTTTATAATATGAGCAAGAGTTTTAATTGCTTTATCTCCTTCTTCATGACCAAATGTATCATTAATTTGTTTTAAATTATTAAGATCAATGCTTATTATTGCTGATATATCTTTTTCACGTAGTTTTAAGTCCTTGAATAAAGGTTTTCTTGTTTCTGTATTAGTAAGTTCATCTTTAGTATAATATTCACATAACAAGTAAAAATAATAAAATATAACATAAAATAGAAATCCTACAAATGGTTTATTCATTAATATTGAAATAAATAAAAATAAAGATAAAATATTTCTAATAATAGATGATTTTTCATAATGTTTAAGATAATTAAAAATATCTATTATAAAAAGAAACATATTATAGAAAAGAATAACTTTATAACAGTCAAATATCAGTGATAATATTAAAAATACCAAATTAACTCCAACTAATTGATATTTATTTTTAATAGAATAAATAGACAAACTACAGAAATTAATAATATATAAATTATATAATGTTACTCCATTTATATATAGTAAAAATTCAATGATATTAAGTAAAAATAAAAATTTTAAAATTGAAAGTTCATGACTCTCTTTAACATAAACTACTTTAGAAAAAACAAGTAAAACAATATAAGAAAGAATAATATAATAGTTGCTTAATAGATAATCAAACATGAAAATCCTCCTCTAATTAAAAAAATGATTTAATAAAACTTTAACTCCTAAGGAAATAAGTATTAAACCACCAATTACTTTTGCTGATTTATTTAAACATTTACCAAATTTATAACCAATATTTACTCCAACAATAGTAGTAATAAATGTAATAACATAATTAAATATTGATGGAATAATTATATTAATATTTAAAAGAGAATAAGTTATACCCACTACAAATGCATCAATACTAACAGAAATTGCTAAAAGAGTCATTACTTTAGGTTTAAATCCGCTTAATACAGCTTCTTCACTTTCACTTTCTTTTATCATTGATACTCCTAAAAATAAAAGAATTAGAAATGATATTAAATAACCAATACTCATAAGTGATGAAGACACAATTGATCCAAAAAAATATCCTAGTATTGGCATAAGTGTTTGAAAAAACGCAAACCATAAAGCTACAATAAAAGATTTTTTAATATTATTATTATTTACTTCCAAACCTTTACAAACAGAAGTTGCAAAAGAATCCATACACAATGAAAGTGATATTACTAGTAGTTCAAATATATTCATGTTTTCTCCTTTATAAAATATATGTTTAAATAAAAAAAGTAGTATAAAATACTACTTAATTAACTTAAAATCTGATACACTAAATTCTACATCTCTTTTATAACCAGTTAATTTTTTTAAATTTGAAACTTCTTTAACATTAATAAAGTAATTAAAGCTTGTTAAGGTTGAAGTTATAACTGATAATGAAAATAATAATATACTAATTATAAATAAGAAATAACTTCCAATAAAGAATGTTAAACAAACAAGGACACCAAATCCTACAATAGCCATTAAGTTAATAATAAGAACAATAAATCTTTCTTTACTAGTTGCTTCATACTCATCAATTTTTCTTTGAATATTAACTTTATTTTTTACGATTGCTTGATTAAGTTTAGAAATATTTCCTTTAGTATTTTTAACAACTCTATAATCTCCAGTTGAAGATATAATTTTAATTTTATCATCCATTACTTCATAATCAACTATATATTTTTTAAAGTAATGATTTAAAAATGAATTATATTTATTTACTAGTTTATCAATTTGTTTCTTAATACTTTCCAATACTTTCATAAATTCTCCCCCTCTAAATTGTTGAATATATTACCACATATTAAAAAAATATTCAAGCAAAAAGGAAACTATTCAGCTTCCTTAGTTAATTTTTTAGCTTTTTTTGTTTTTGGAGTTAGTACTTTATCTCTTTCTGCTTTCAATACATCAAACGCAAGAAAAACATCATCATAAATGCTTGCATCCATTCCGCATTTTGAAACACGTTTAACAATACCTGGAGCAAAACAACGTCTAATATTATTTAAAACTCCAGAGCTTTGATCCATTTCTGGATATAATCTCTCAAAAGTAAAGTATTCATTGTTTTTAATAGTTGTTCCTATGGCTGAAAGCAAACCTGAGAAAAGTGTTTCCTCTCTATCAGCATACTTTATACCATATGAATAAACAAACTCTTCTTTTTGAGTATCTACTATATAATTTTCAGTTGTATCAACTATATTCTTTGTAAAATGAATTCTTCCTGTATTTCCATTGCTATAAATTTTTAGCGAGCCATTTTCAAAATTATCTGTACTAATTTCAATGCCATTTATTAATGGATCTACATTAGATTTTAATAACTTAACATTTATTTCTTTTGTATTTGGTGTATCTATAAGAACTTTTATTGAATCTTTAGTCATTTCAACATCATATCCATCTTTAGCAAATTGTTCATTTGAGATAAATGAGCTTAAATAATTTATAACAAATTGAAGTATTGCATATTCTCCTCTAGGATTTCTAATATCAAAACCAATTCTAGATAATCTTCTAAATACCGCCATACATAAATCTTCGTTTTCTAATCTTTGCATATTAATTGTCCTTTCGTGTAACTATTATATAAAATATATATGTAAATTACAAGAAAAAAATGAAGTCTTAGGCTTCATTAACTATCTTATCAAGTACAGCATTTATCATTTTTCTAACTGCATCATCACTATATTTTTTAGCGAGTTCAACAGCTTCATTGATAACTACTAAATCAGGTGTATCCATATATTTTAACTCATATATACTCATTCTAAGAATTGCTTTACCTTCAGCATCTAATCTATCAATTGACCAGTTATTTAAATAATTATCAGCAGTTTTATCAAGTTCATCCATATAAGTAACAACACCGTATACAATGTCTTTTACAAATTCATTATCAACTTCAACATTTTCTTTTATTACATTATCTATATCATAATCTATATTATTTTTTTTATATAAATCTATTTGATATAAAATAGTCATTATTTTTTCTCTAAGTTCACTTCGTGTAGCCATTTTACCACATCCCTCACACGCATAATTTTATCATAAAGAATAAATGAAGTAAACTACATATTTATTCGTTTCTTTATCTCTTCATGTATTTCTTCAATACTTAACATCTTACCATCTTTATCACAATTAATGATTTCCCAATTTAGAAGTTTAGCAGCATAATTTCCGCTTTCGTATACTTTATGCATATATTCATCATTTCTTTCATGAATATCATTTTTAATACCATCATTTACTTGTCTCTTACTACGCATTTCAGTAACTAAATCATATGGAGCAGTTAAAAATAATACAATATCCGGTTTAATTACACCAAGTTTTTCATACTCATAATCACATACATATTCAATAAATTTTTCTTTTTCATTCATACCAATAGTTGCTGATTGATAAATAATACTTGAAGTTGTATATCTATCTAAGAGAACAACACCACCATCTTCAAGAGCTGGTTTAATTTTATTTTTACAAACTATTGCACGATCTATTCCATAAAGAGAATTAACAAAATATGGAGTTACATCTTTAATGTCTCCAAAATCACCATTTAAATATTTTTCTACTAGCATTCCGCTAGCTTCATTATAAGTTGGGAAATGATGAGTTACTACATTATATTTTTTATCTAAATATTCTTTTAACAAACTTAATTGAGTAGATTTACCAATGCCATCACAAGCACCCTCTATAACAATTATTTTACCTTTTTTCATACTACCACCTACTATTTCAGTATAACAAAAAAAGGTTATAATTTCTATAACCTTATTTATATTTTGGACTAAATGTTACAGTTTTATCAACTATTGCTTTTATAGAAGAAGAATCAAACGGTTTTTGAATCATATCTACAACGCCTTCATAAGACATCGCTTTTTTAATTCCATCTTCAGTATCTTCTCCACTTATAATTGATACAGGAATAACTTTAAATAAATCATTTTCTTTAAAATAGTCAAGAACTTCATATCCATTCATATTTGGCATTTGTAAATCTAGAAATAATCCTACTAAATTATCATTCTTATATTCATCTATAAGTTTAATTACTTCATTACCATCATGAGCAACTATTACTTCAAATTCATTTCTAAATATTTTAGTAAAGAAATTAGTTATTACAGGAGAATCATCAGCTATAATAATTTTATTTCTTAAGACATTTCCATCACTCATTAATGTAATATCAACAACAAACATAATCTTGTATTCTTCATTAGTAATAAGAGTAACAAGTTTTTCTTTATTATTAATTGTAGTAATAACTTTTTTAAATTCATTTTCTTCGAGACTTACAGCAGGGAAATCTTTAAAAGTTTTTATAATATCATTAACTTTATCATACTCTAAAGGAGATGAAACCCTTAATTCCTCTCCAGTATATTTAATATCATAAAAAACATTCTTAGACTTACTAAATATATAAATAGACTCATACAAAGATGCAATTATATTTGGTATGTTCTCAACCATTTCTCTTATATCCATAATTACTCTCCTAAATAAGTTTTAACTAAATTAATAATTCTATTTGCTTCAATTATAAGCGGATTAATATTAGCTTTTACAAACTCAATATCTCCGTTTTTACTAGCCATTTCATGCTCATAAGACATTTCAGCAAGCTTAGTAAATCCTAAATATTTAGAATCACTTTTCATCGCATGAACTAAAATAGCATAATTTTCCATATCATTATTATTAAAATCTCTTATAATAGATGGAATTCTTGTTGCTGATTCATTTAAAAAATCTTTAAGTGTATCATTAAACATTTCCATATCACCTAGTAATTCTAGGGCATGATTAATATCTACTCCACCATTTATTAATATTTGTGTATTCATACATCCACCTCTACTCTAAAGTAATTATAACAAAAATAATTAGTAATTTAACATTTTTTTTACAAGTTTACACAAAAAAAGCAGATTTTCATCTACTTTTCGACTTCTTCCATAAATTCTTGAGTTCTTTCATCCCACGAAGAATATTCTTCTTCTCCACGATGATCAATCAAATCATAATTGCTTACTAAATATTCGCCTATTTTTAAACTAGATTTTTTTGCACCATTAATATTTAAATGATCACCTTTATCAAGCGTATCATTTAGCCAATCAATATCTGCTGCATTTCCAACATTCAAATCATAATAATTCAAATTGTTTTTAGAAGCAAAAGAGGCAATTCCTAAATGCTTACTATAATTCCAATTCTTTATACTTGGTGAACTTATCAATACTAATTTAATATTTTTTTCTTTACATATTTTAATCATTTTTTGAATATAAGATGCATTATTATTAGGGACTTGTTTTCTTTTATCAGTTTTCTTCATATAATCCTTTAATTTTGCTGGAACAATTTTTCTTCTTATTTTAAATCCTTTATCGGGATGAATATAAGTATACTCCACTTTACCAAAAAAATCATTTTTATTTAATTCTTTCCAACGATTATGATATTCAAAAAGTGGAAAATAATTTTTCCAATTAGCAACCATATTTTCAAAAAAATTATATTTACGGTAAATAGCATTTGTTTCTATAACTATTACTTTTGGTTTTTGTTTTTCTAAAGCCTTATTAAAATATTTAAAAGTGTCATAAATTCTTTGTCCAGGAGTTGCGCACACGTATGAAGTAAAACCATACTTATTATAAATTATTAATGGTGACATAGAAGTATAAGCTTCTGAATCTCCTAAGAATAAAACATCAATTGAATTATCTTTTTCTCCTAATATTCCATTTGCTTCTATATTATTCATTCCTAATTCTTTATAATTATTTTTAGGAACAAATAAGTCAGATAATAAAATAAACAAAATAACTAAAACACTAAGAAAAATAACTGATTTAATTATATTCGAATATTTCATTTTAGAAGTTTGCATACATTGGATCAACTGTTGCATAATTTCCTCCATAAGCCCCAAATATAAGTACAAATAAGATTAATGCATAATAAATAATCCACCTAATAATAATATTTTTAGAAGCGATAGATTCTCTAACATTTATATTTTTTTCTTTTAAAATACTTATAACTAACACAATTAAAATAGTAACGAATACAATTATAAAATCATATCCATCTATTCCTAAGTTTAAAATAGACTTCGGTGTAAATAAATCAAAACTAAAATTAGTGAATATTTTTTTAATCATTCTTCTTGCTGCAGTTATTGAATCTGCTCTAAATATTAACTCACCAAATATAACAATTATAGTTGTTTTAACTATTCTTAAAATCTTCATTACTATATTATCTTTATTTATTTTAGTTTTTTCATAAAATTTTAAAACTAATGGCGAGAATATATTTCCAAGTAAAATAAAGAAGAAATGATATAACCCAAAAGCAATATAAGTATATCCTGCTCCATGCCATAGGCCATTACATAACCAAACAGCAAATAAAGCAATACTTCCAGCAACTAATGGACCAAAATGATTACCAATTTTCTTTCTTAAAACACTTGTCATTTTTCTAGAAGGTTTTGAAAGCGAAATTGGATAGAATATATAATCTTTAAAAAATGTACCTAAAGTTATATGCCATCTTGACCAAAAGTCACTAATATTCTTAGAAAAGAAAGGTTGTTTAAAGTTTTCTGGACATTTAATACCAAATATTTCACTTGTACCTATAACAATATCCATAACACCAGAGAAATCCATATAAAGTTGAATTGTGTAAAATATTGTTCCTGCTAAAATCATTCCACCATTAAGTTCAAAATAACCATTAAAAATAGATTTAACTAATGGGTTTAGTCTATCTGCAACAACAAGCTTTTTCATAAGGCCAAAGAAAATTCTTTGAATACCAAAACACATATTTTTATATTTTATTCTTTCACCAGCAAACAAAGTCTCAGATATATCTTGATATCTTGCAATTGGTCCTTCCATTATAGTCGGAAAATATGCAAGATATAATGCAAGGTGAGATAATTTTTCTTCTGCCTTTATTTTTCCATTATAAACATCAACTAAATAGCTAATTGCTTCTAATGTATAAAAGCTTATACCTATTGGTGCTAATATTTTAAGAAGTTTAAATTCTATTCCAATATTTAGAATCTTAAATATTCGATTAATATTTATATTAAAGAAGTTTAGATATTTTGTATAAGCAAGCATAACTAAAAGCAAAGTAACACCTAAAAATAAAATATATTTTCTTTGTTTTTGATAACTCTTTTTAATACTTTTTTTATCTTCTGCATTTTGAAGTTCAATTTCTTCATCAGTTTTATTATTTTTAAGCCATATACCGAAATGATGAATTAAAAGAGTTGCTGATATACAATAAAGTATTAATTTACCGCTTAAAAGAAAAAAGAATATGTAACTAGCTGCTAATAAAACATATGGTCTAACTTTTTTTGGCACAAGTTGATATACAAGCATAACTATTGGTAAAAACAAGACCAAATACATTAAACTACAATATTGCATACTAATCTTCCTCTTGTAACTTTGTTATTAAATTCATCATTGCTTCAACTGAGTTAAAGTTTTCTGGAATAATTTCAATTGTTGGTACTACAACATCAAATTCATCTTCAATTTCAGCAATTAAAGAAAGAATTGATAATGAATCAAGATAATGATCATCAATTAATGTCTTAGTATTTTCATAATCTACTCCAGGCTTAATGTTTTCTAGAATTTCTAATAATTTTTCCATAACTACTCTCCTACATAATTTGGCGTATTTAATTTATAAGTTTTAAATTCATCTCTTACAACTAAAACACAGCCATCTTTAATTAATAATATTTTCGGTAAATCACGACTTAAAAATAAATTAATTCCTTCTGTTACTGAGTATGCACCAGTATTTTTAAATACAAATAAATCGCCAACATTTAGTTTTGGAACACTTACTTGTTTTACAAGTATATCGTTTACTGTACAAAGTGAACCACACAAAGTAACAATTTCTTCTTCATAGTTTCTTTTCTCTTGAAAAAGTTCAAAATATGGTACTTTCATCGCCATTGTACTTCCATAATAAACTAAATGGTTAATACCTCCATCAAGTATAACATATTTACCAACATTATTGCACTTAAAATCTGCAACTTTTGTTAAATATACACCAGATGAAGCAACTAAACTTCTACCGATTTCCAAAATAACTTGTTTATCTTTAAAATAAGTCGTAACTAAATTATTAAACTCTTTAAAGAAATTTTCTTCATCAAATTCATCATCTATAAAATAATATACTGGGAATCCTGTTCCATACTCTATTTCATTAGTAGTATGTCCAGTCTCTTCTTCTATTCTAAATATTAATTTATTAATTTTAATAAATTCTTTTTCTATTCGACTTATTGAATGTTTTTGAGTTCCCGAAAAGAATTCAATACCTGCATATTCCATATATTCATTCATAGATTTTAAA
>CAKONX010000026.1 GCA_934098345.1 uncultured Bacilli bacterium | reverse complement strand
GGAGGGCCTAGTCGGATTTGAACCAACGATCAGGGAGTTGCAGTCCCATGCCTTACCACTTGGCTATAGACCCAAATTTCTTTCTCTAAAATTCATATTACACTATATAAAAAGTTTTGTCAATGAGTTTTTATATTAATATATATGATTTATTGAAGCAAATATTACAATGGTTTAATTGACAAAGTGATACAGTTCTATTATAATTTAACTCAAGAAGGGAAGAAGTTTATTGAAAACTTGTGTAGTAATTTATAATCCAAATAGTGGTCATATTTTGAAAAAAACTATGATTCCAAAATACAAAGAAATAATTGGAAGTCATGGTTACAAAGCAACGTTTATTGCTACAGAATACAAAGGCCATGCTAAAGAAATAGTAAGTCATTTAGGATATGTTGATTTAGTAATGTCTATGGGTGGAGATGGTACATTTAATGAAATAATGTGTGGTAATCTTCAAAGAAAGCAAAAATTAGTTCTTGCTCATATTCCTGTTGGAACAACTAATGATGTTGGTGTTATGTTTGGATATGGTAAAGATATTGAAAAGAATATTCATATGTGTCTTACAGGTGAAGTTAAAGGTCTAGATATTCCTCTTATTAATAGAAGACCATTTGTATATGTTGCGGGTTTTGGAAAGTTTTTGGATATTCCTTATGAAACTCCAAGAAATTTAAAAAAGAAATTTGGGCACATGGCTTACCTTTGGGCTGGATTCAAGGATTTCTTTAGAGTAACAAAGAACTACAAACTTAGCTATGTTATTGATGGAGTAGAGAAAAAAGGATTATATTCATTTATTTTAATCTCTTCTGCAAATAGAATTGCCGGTTTTAATAATTTTTATAAGGATGTTAAACTTGATGATGATTTATTTGAAATATTATTTTGTACATATACAAGAAGACTTGATATTATTAAAGCTTTTGGAATGTTAAGAGCTACTGGACCTAATAATGTTTCAGGATTAGAATTCCATCGTGCTTCAAATATTAAAATAACGTTTGATGAGCATCCTAAAAAAGCATGGTGTGTTGATGGTGAAAAACTTGAAATTAGGACTAAAACCTACGAAATTAAAAATGAAAAAAATGTTCAAATTTTAATGCCTAAAAAGAATATTGATAAATTATTTGTTAAAAAAAGTAATTAAACTTTAAATAGCTTAATTACTTTTTTTCTTATTATTAAAATTATTATACTTGCAATAGATATTATGAATCCTTCTTTAATCATTGGAGGACTATATTTTAAAACTATTTTATGTTTTCCTTTATCACATTTAAATACCAATAAAGAAGTTCCAAATGCTTGAGTTTTTATTTTTTCTCCATCAATATAAACGTTCCAACCTTCATCATAAGGAATTGATGTATATACTAACATATTTTCATCTAATGTAATATTTCCTTCAATATCACTATTTTTAAATTTAGTATATTCAAATTTGTAATTTTCTAAATATTCAAAAGCTTTTTCAAATAAAGCGTGATTAAAGTCATATAGCAAAAATTCATTTTTATAATAATTACTATAACCAACCGTAATATCAATAGTATCACTGGTTGAAAGAATATTTATAATTCTTTTTTCACTATAGTCATCAACATATGTATATTCTAGACTAGGACATCCATTTGTTAATTTGGCATAATCAGGATCTAAATAATATAATGTTTCTCCAATTATAAAGAATTTTATAAAACTACTATTAGTAAAGAAATACATATTATCATAGTTGTTTTTGTATGTAAATTTTATAATTGCTCCTGCATGATCATCGTAAATTTCTTCATTTTTTAAATACTTTGATTTAGTAAATATATTATTTGTTCCTGTTGAATTATACATTATTTCATTTTGTAAAGTAAAAGGATTTTGTTCTTCTGTATAAGTATTTAGTAATTCATTCTTTACTCCAAAGATAAGACCATTTGTGTATTTAAATTCTTGAATATTATTTTCTTCATTAATACTTTTATATCTTGTATAGTCATTGCTTGTTCCTAGAATATATTTTATATCAAATAAAAGATCATATACAGGAGTTGTTTGTTGATAATAATAACTATTAATTCCATTTCCAGGTATTCCTAATTTATTCTGAAATTTTGCCATACTTTCATAAGCCATAGAAGAGAAAACATTAACACCATTGTAATCATACCAGTCACCATCATTTAAAGTTAACATGTTAATAGATTCAACTCTATAGAATTTTTCTTTATCATAATTTTTCAAATAATCTATATTTTTATTTGTTTCATTATAGTATTCATAAAAGTTTTTTATTTCTTGAGTAATATTCCAATTATAATTTGTTGCTATTATTGAATTTATTGTTGAAAATAATATAATACCTATAAGTACATGAATTTTATATTTATTAAAGAAATGATAAATTACATAAAGAATAAAAAATATTGTTAATAAAATCATATTTATGAACAACATATTGTTTTCTATGCCTGCCCATGAATTTAATGCTAAATAAAGTAATCCAGTAATTGACAATAAATATATGATAGTAATTACTAAAAAGTTCATTTCTTTTATATTTTTCAATGAATAAGCAGATATGACAACCAGTAAAAATGAATATAGAAATGAATATCTATAAGGTAAATCATTTGGAACATGGAACGCATGCATTATATAATCAGCTGCTGGGTTAAAGAACGAAAATATTAAAGATCCAATTAATAAAGAATAGATTACTTTAGTTTTAATTTTTATTTTAGGGTTTATAAAGAACATTATTGCTAAAGCAAGTACTAATATTCCGCAAGAAATATTTGGTGAAGTTATTTCATCACTTGCAAATACAGTAGTTTTAACACCAGTAAGATGTGATTCTAAAAAGTCTCTTACTGAAAATAAATAATATTGTGTTGAAGGAATATCACCACCTGTTGCTGATATTGTAAACATTGATTTAAACATCGGAAGTAAAAATACAGCAATAATAGCTCCAGACATAAGAGAAGCAAAAGCAAACACTTTTATTCTTTCAAAAACAAATTTTAAAGTCACTTTTATATTTTTTAGATCAAATTTGGTTTTATAAATTAAATATAAAAAGAAATAAAGGCAAGAAAATATGCATATCATATATCCTATAAAATAATTTGAAAATAACATAATTGCTAAAGATACAAAATAAAGTTTCCATTTCTTTTCATTAACAATTGATTCTATTCCCAAAACTATTAACGGAAGTAAAACCATTCCATCTAGCCACATTATATTCCAATAATAGGCAATAAAATATTGAGATAATCCATAAGCAATGCTTAAAGGTATAAATGTTAAACTATTTTCTTTAAATTTTTTATTTAAATAGTATACCATTGTTGATGCTGCACAAACTGATTTTAGACCGATTATTAAAGAAAATGATGTTAATAAAGTCTTCTTTGTGAACAAAAATATTAATATATTAAAAGGGCTGGATAAATAATTAAAGAAGTTTCTAAAAAAGGGAATGCCTAAACCAATATTAAAAGAGTAAATAATATTTTCAAACTTTGTAACCTTATTATAAAGTCCACCTAACATTGGACCATATTGATGAAAGAAATCAACACATAAAAGAGATCTATCACCAAATGGAGTAACCTTATTTAAATTATATACAAAACCTATTGCAAATAAAGTAACAAGAAAAGTAATCACTATAGATTTGTTTTGTTTAATAAATTTTGTTAGTTTATTAAGCATATTATCACCTATATAATTATAACTTATTTTATTTAATATAAGAAGTGGTTTTAAGTTTTTCTTGCAAAATATGCCATTTTGTAGTAATATTTAGTAGTTATAAAAAAGGAAGTGTTTATATGGATAAAATTATTAATGTTGCTGTTGTTGCCCATGTCGATGCTGGTAAAAGTACATTAGTTGATGCATTACTTGCTCAAAGTGGTGCTTTCTCAGAAAGGGAAGAAGTTGTTGATTGTGTAATGGACAGTGATGATATAGAAAGAGAAAGAGGAATCACAATATATTCAAAAAACTGTGCAATTAGATATAAAGACTATAAGATTAATATAGTTGATACTCCAGGACATGCTGACTTTTCAAGTGAAGTTGAAAGAGTTATCAAAACTGTTGATACAGTTATTTTATTAGTTGATTCTCAAGAAGGACCAATGCCTCAAACTAAATTCGTTTTAAAGAAAGCATTGGAACAAAATTTAAGACCAATTTTATTTATTAATAAGATAGATAAAAAAGATGCCCGTGTTGAAGAAGTTGTTAATATGACTTTTGACTTATTCTGTGATTTAAATGCAACAGATGAGCAACTTGATTTCCCAATTGTATATGGTATAGCAAAACAAGGAATAGCAACACTTGATCCAAATGATTTAGGAGATAAAACAATAACTCCACTTTTAGAAACTATTTTAAAACAAGTTAAACCTTATGAAGGAAATGAAAATGATAAATTACAAATGCAAATATCTTCACTTGCATATGATGAATATATTGGAAGACTTGGAATAGGTAGAATTAAATCTGGTAAAATTAAAACTAATGAAACTGTTACTTTAGTTAAAAATGATGGCGAAGTAACAAGCTTTAAAATAAGTAAGTTATTTGTTAATGAAGGCCTTAAAAAAGTTGAAAAGAATGAAGCTTTCTATGGTGATATTGTTACTATTGCTGGATGTAATCATATTTCTATTGGTGATACAGTATGTGAACATGGAGATGTAAATCCTCTTCCTCCAATTCATATTGATAAACCAACACTTTCTATGAACTTTTTAGTAAATAATTCACCATTCGCTGGTAGAAGTGGAAAATTCTTAACAAGTAGACATATCAAAGATAGATTAGATAAAGAACTTGAAACAAATGTTGGACTTGAAGTAGAAGAATTACCAAATTCAGATGGATATAAAGTTTCTGGTAGAGGTGAATTACACTTATCTATTTTACTTGAAAATATGAGAAGAGAAGGATATGAACTATCTGTATCTAAACCACAAGTTTTATTTAAAGAAATAGATGGTAAAAAATGTGAACCATTCGAAACTGTTATTATTAATACTCCAAGTGATTATGCATCAACTATTATAAGTGATTTACAAGAGAGAAAAGGTATGCTTCAATCAATGACAACTACAGAAGATGGAACTACTAATTTAGTATTCTCTGCTCCAACTCGTGGTTTAATTGGATACCGTTCATCATTTATAACTAATACTAAAGGTGAAGGTATTATGGTTAGATCTTTTGAAGATTATAAACCATATGCCGGAGAGCTTACTACTCGTAAAAATGGAGTTCTTGTATCCATGGAAGCAGGAAAAACTTTAGGATTCTCTTTATATAATTTACAAGATAGAGGTCAATTAATTGTTGGACCAGCTACAGATGTTTATGTTGGTATGATTATAGGTATAAATAATCGTGATAATGATTTAAATGTTAACCCTTGTAAAAATAAACAATTAACTAATACTCGTGCAAGTGGATCTGATGATGCTATAGCTTTAATTAAACCTAGAACATTTACATTAGAAGAAGCTCTAGAATTCATTGAAGATGATGAATATGTTGAAGTAACTCCTGATGATATTCGTTTACGTAAAGCAATATTAGATCCAAATGAAAGATTTAGAATAAACAGAAAGTAATTTCTGTTTTTTTTAGCTTTGTTTACTATCTTTATCACATTTTTTCTTTATTTCATCAAGTTTTTTAATCATATTTTGTAAAACTTTTTTTATATCTTCTATTTCTTGATCACTAGGATCAGGAAAATCAATAATTGGTGGATTATTCATATATGGACTTCCACCACTTTTAAATTGTTTGGAATTAATATTAAAAGTATAGCCTTGATATTTTTCTTCAATTGCCTGCTGAATTGCTGAATTGCATTCTAAAATTTGGGAAATAGTCATAAGCCAGTTCCCAATTGCATTTTGTTCATTAGCCGTATAATCTCCAAGAAGAGCATAACCAATTATTAAAGCAGATAGAGTATAGGTTTTTGGATTTAAATATAATGGCCTATCTTTCATATTATAATATATAAAAAATAGAGTAAAAAAATTACTCTATTTATGTTTATTAAACTCATCTTCAATGAAGCTTGTTTTAATTAATTTTTTAAATATACGATCACTTACTATAAGGTCGAATTCACCAATAAATTCATATATAGTTGGATTAAATTTAATTTTAAATTCGTTTAAACCATGATAAGCACTTTCTTTAGTAAAGTTTCCAGTAACTCCGTTCATATCACAGAAATTAAAATATGGTTTATATCTTTCAAGTATTGAATAATAAAGGAAATGATTTGGATTTAAATGAGCATGTTCCTTTGAAAAACCACTTATAAAAATTGATACTCTATTAAAGTGCTTAATAACTAATGCGGCAGCAATAATTTCGGTTTTATGTTTTTTTAATCCAGCTGTTGCTTTAATTATTTCATCTTTATATCCTTGAAGTTTTTTATCACTGTCAATTTTAGCATTTAAATTTTTCTTTCTTGGATCTGTTTGAATTATCATATTCCAATTATCATTATTTAATTGCTCTTTAGCATAAATATCTCTTACATTTTCTAAGTATTGTTGATAATCTACTTTAACCATAACTAAATCAATTGAATTGTCACGATTAAAAACGTTATATATGTTTCTATAATAAGATATAGGTCTAGAAGTTTTATCTTTAATAAAACTATATAATATATCTATATCTTTAGGTCCACCTAAAACTAAACTTAAACCTTTATTTAAACCATGTTTAATTTTTTTTCTATAGTTTCTATTTAATTTAGAAAAATCATATTTATTTAAATTTATATAAGCATTAAATTTTGGTTGCATTAAATCAAATTCTTGTAATTCAAGTCTTCTTTTAACATTCATGGCTTTTAATTCATCAATAAGTCTAACGTTTCCATTATAATTCATTTGGAAATTTTTATCTTTAGAAGTCTCTCCAATAATGATTTCAGGATTGAATTTTATAAATATAAAGTTTCTTTTTTTATAATATCTTCTTAAGCAGATTAAGAAATCTTTTAATAATTGTTGATCATAATAATTAATTAAGAATCCTTTAGGAGCATATCCATATTTAGTTCTACTAGTTATTCTTTTTGTTAATATAAGTGAGGCTGCTTTTATATTATTGTTATCATCTACAAATCCAATATATTCATAATTATATCCATATTCACTCATAACTAAAGCATATTTACTTGTTTGACAATAGTTATTAAGTGGATGAAATTTAGCAAATTCGTCAAATTGAATATTTGTTAATTCTACTATTTTCATATATAAGCCTCTCTTTATTCTATCTATGAAAAATTATATCATATATAAGTATTATTTTACAATTGAAAAATAATAATTGATTAATATTTATAAATGTTGTATAGTATTAAGTACAGTTTTTTATTATTTTTTCTTGAACAAACAAGGAAAGTATGTTAAATTATTAAAGAAATCAGGTGAATTATATGGAAACAGCTTTAATTATTATATCAGTTTTAATTATTGCATTAGTATTACTTCAAAGTAATAAAGCACAATCAGGTGGACAAATTATTTCTGGTGGAAATGCTGAATTATTTCAAAATCAAAAGGAAAGAGGAGCTGAATTGTTTATCAGTCGTTTGACTTTGATTTTAGGTATTTTATTTTTTGTTATTTCCTTAATACTTTATTTACAATAAGAAGTACATAAAAATGTACTTTTTTTATTTTGTGATTTATAATTAGAATAGGTGATACTATGAAAGATGAAATACTTAACTTATTAAAAGATGAATATGATGCATTAGACGTAATGACAATTTATGATAGATTAAATTTGAAAAACACTGAAGAACTTGGTACCTTACAAAATTATCTATATGAATTAGTTGATGAAATGGTTTTATATCAGACAAAGAAAAATAAATATATTTTGTATGATAAATGCCCTAATTTTAAAAAAGGTAAAATAGATGTTAAAACAACAGGAAATGCTTTTTTATTACAAGATGATAAAGATATATTTATATCTAAGAAAAACGTATCTTTTGCTTTAGATGGAGACTATGTTTTAGTTGAAGTTATAAAACCTGAAACTAAAAATGATTTAGCGGAAGGAAGAGTAATAAAAATATTAAAACGTTCTGAAAAGAATATAGTTGGAGTTATTTCGAGAAATAAAAAAGGACTAATTTTTGTACCTAATGAAAAACTTAATTTAGAACTTGTTATACCAAAGATTGATTACGAAAATGTTGTAGAAGGCGAGATTGTAGTAGTAGTATTACTTGATGCTATTAATAAAACAAAATATAATGCTCATATTGCTAAAAAAATATGCCATAAAGATGATGCCAACGTTGATATTTTAACTATCGCTGCAAAGCATGATATTTTTGCACCATTTTCGGATGAAACGATGGAAGAACTTGAAAGTATACCTAATTCGGTAAGTAAAGCTGATTTAGTTTCAAGAGTTGACTTAAGAGATAAAGTAATATTTACAATTGATGGTTGTGATACAAAAGATATCGATGATGCTATAAGTTTAGATTATAAAGATGATAATTATGTTTTAGGAGTACATATAGCTGATGTTTCTTATTATGTAAAATATAAAACAAGTTTAGATAAAGATGCTTATGAAAGAGGAACAAGTTCATACTTAGCTTATTCAGTTATACCAATGCTACCACATAAATTATCAAATGGAATATGTTCCCTAAATGAACTTGAAGATAGATGTGCAATTACTTGTGAAATGACTATTAATGAAAAAGGAAAAGTAATTGATTATGATATTTTTCCATCAGTAATAAAATCTAAAAAGAAAATGAATTATGACTGTGTTAATGAGATTCTTATGAAAAACATTATACCTGAAGGATATGAAGAATTTGCAGATACTTTAAAGAATATGAATGAACTTGCTCATATTATACGTGCTGAAAGAACAAAAAGAGGTGCAAGTGATTTTGATATAACCGAAGCAAAAATTATATGTGATGAAAAAGGTAAAGCAATAGATATTAAAAAACGTGAAAGATATGATGCTGAAAGAATGATAGAAGACTTCATGATAGCTGCTAATGAAACAGTAGCTCGCCATTTTATCAATAATGATAAACCTGGTATTTTCCGTGTACATGATACTCCTAAACCAGAAAAAATAAGTGCATTTATAAGTTTCTGTAACGCTAATGGAAAACAAATTAAAGGGAAGTTCACTAATATAAATCCGCATACATTCCAAAAACTATTAAGTGAACTAAAATTAGATGAAAAAGAAGCTCCTCTTTATAAATCTTTAGCTGTTAGAAGCATGCCTAAAGCATATTATTCTTATGAAAATATCGGACATTTTGGCCTTGCTAGTAGAAACTACACTCATTTTACAAGTCCAATTAGAAGATATCCTGATTTATTTACTCATAGACTAATAAGAGAATTTTTCTTTTCTAATAATAATACTGAAGAGTATTTTCAAGGTGTATTACCTGATGTCTGTAAACAATCAAGTGATCGTGAATTAAAAGCAGTAGAAGCTGAAAGAGAAGTTGATAAAGTTAAAATGGCAGAATATATGGAAAGTCATGTTGGAGAAACATTTAAAGGAATGGTAAGTGGAGTTCAAGAATATGGACTATTTATTCAACTTGATAATTTAGTTGAAGGACTTTTAAGTGTTGAAGAATTAAATGATGATTATTATATATATCAAGAAGATGTAATGCGTCTAGTAGGTAGAAAAACTAATAAGATTTATAAAATAGGAGATGAAATTGAAGTAAAGTGTGTTCAAGCTAATAAATTTAATGGTCAAATAGACTTTAGCTTGAAATAAATGGAGGTAAAATGGAAAGCATAAAAAATAGAAAAGCTTATTTTGATTATTTTGTTGAAGAAGAACTTGAAGCAGGAATTGAGCTTTTAGGAACTGAAATAAAATCCATAAGAAAAGGTGAAGTCAGTTTAAAAGATACTTATGCTAGAATTAAAAATAATCAAGTATATGTTATAAATATGTTTATTGCAAAATATGAATTTGGTTCTTTTAATCATGAAGAAAGAAGAGAAAGAAAATTATTATTACATAAAAGTGAGATAAGAAAATTAAAAGATAAAGTAAAACGTGATGGATATTCACTTATTCCATTAAAACTATACTTTAAAGGCAATAATGTTAAAATATTACTTGGTTTATGTAAAGGTAAAAAGAATTATGATAAAAGAGAAACCATAAAAAAAAGAGATTTAGATAGAATGAATAAAAGTACCTATTAGGTATTTTTTTCTTGCATTGATAATCATAATGGAGTTATTATTGATATGGTACCCTTTACGGAGGATAAAATGTTAGAATTTATCTTAGTTGACGATGAGAAAGATATGCGAGATAAAGAAAGACAGGTTATTAATGATGTATTATTAAAAACAGATTTATCTTATGAAATAAGAGAATTTTCATCATTAACTAAGGAATTAAAAGATGTAATAAATAGTAATAGTCCTAAAGTTTATATACTTGATATTGATTTAAATTCTAAGGTAAATGGATTAGATATTGGTAAGTATATAAGAAATTATGATTGGGATAGTGAACTTTTATATATAACAAGTCATGATAGAATGTTTGAAAAAGTATTTAGAAACATTTATAAAGTATTTGATTTTATAGAGAAATTTGATTCTATGGATGAAAGACTTAAAAATGACTTGAATCAGATTGTATTAAAAAAATGGGATAAAAAGAAGTTTGTTTATTCAAATTCAAGAGTGACTTTTGAAATATTCTTAGATGATATTTTATATTTATATCGTGATACTATAGAAAGAAAAATTGCAATCAAAACAGTAAATGGGAATGTATTTTTAGTAAACAAAAACATTAATCAAATTATAGAAGAACTAGATGAAAGATTTATACAAGTACATAGATCTTGTATAGTTAATAAAAATCGTGTGAATGTTTATAACTGGGCTGGTGGTTATTTTATTTTAGATACTAATGAAAAAGTAAATATGTTATCAAAAAAGTATAAGGTTTAGTTTATGAATGAATTTGTATTAAATTTAGCTGCTGTATCATTTTCAGAATTTATACGTATTGTCTTTTTTTCTGATATAACTTCAATAAAACCTGAGTTATCTAATAAAAATATTATATATATTATTATAGTTTCACTCATATATAATATTTTATCTTTGCATACCAATGGAGTTATAAAATTTGTACTTTTAACAGCATTATCTATATTTTTATATAAAGCTTTATTTAAAATTGAAATTAAAGATATATTCTTTTACTTTTCAATAATACATATAATGTCAGAGTTACTAATTTTACCACTTGAGTTTTTATTAAAGATATATATTAACCAAAATGAAATATTAATGGAATCTAGTAAATATTTGAAATTTTATTTAATATTTTTACATAGTATAGTTCATGTTATTTTCTTGCATAGAAAATCATTAAGAGATGCTGCATTTGTAATTCATGGTAAAGTGAGCGTCAAGAAAAATTATTTTAAAAATGTAGTTTGTATATTTATTTTTTTGGGACTATTTCACTATATTTTAGAAGCGTCTCCTGTTAATGTTTCTATGGTTATATTTACAATTTATATAGTTTTAACTATTGGTTTTTTATTAAGAAATATAGTATTACAAACAGGATATTTAAATGATAATTATATACCTATAAAAGATTATAATAGTTTAAAAAGAAAATATATTGATATGTCTAAGGATTTTGCAAATACGAGGCATAATCTTTTGAATGACTTTTTGGCTATTAAAACTAGTAAAGACCACTTTCTAGTTATAGATTCTTTAATAAAAAAATATAAAAGAACTTATCAATTAGATGATATGTTTATGACAAGTAAGTTTGGTTTAGCTGGACTTATTGATGTGAAGATTAAAAATGCTAAAAAACATGGTGTAAAAGTCATTTATGATGAAAAAGAAAAGATAGATTCTTCAACGTATAGAAATGTTGATTATGTTAAATTATGTGAAGCTGTTGGTATAGTTATCGACAATGCAATAGAAGCATCGATGGAAACATCTGTAAATATGAATAGGGTTGTTTATATAAATATATATAGTAAAAATGGATTGCATATAAAAGTCATTAATTTATTTGATAATCCAGTTGATATAGATAAAATGTTTGTTACCAATTATTCTACTAAAAAGAGAAGTAGTGGGATAGGGCTTAATTATTTAACTGAACTTGAAAGTTTTGGAATACATTCAAAAGTATTTATTGTTGATAAACGTTTTATAGTTGATATAAATGTCTAAAAGTATTAAAAACATGTCTGAAATTAATAAAAATAATAACTTTTTACTGATTTGATAATTTTTAAAATCTATTCGACATGGTTTGACAAAAAATGTATATTTTTTAAATTATAATAAGCGTGTAATAAAGAAGGAAGAAGGTGTAAAGATGACTGGAAAAGTAAAGTGGTTTAATAATGAAAAAGGTTATGGATTTATTGAATGTGAAAATCTTGATGATATATTTGTTCATTACTCAGCAATTATTAAAGATGGCTATAAAACTTTGAAAGAAGGAACATGTGTAAGCTTTAAATTAGTGGAAACTGCAAAAGGTTTACAAGCCCTTGATGTAACAGAAGAAGTTATGACTGTAGCTTAATTGTTTTTCTTCAAAATTTCAAAATACTTTGCTATAATGAATATAGGAAGGTGATACTATGAATATTAATATTCGTGGGGATAAGATTGATGTAACTGATTCAATCAAAAATTATGTAAAGGAGAAATTAGTTCGACTTGATAAGTATTTTATAGAACCTAATAAAATCGATGCTCATGTACTAATAAGAGTTAGAAATGGCGAAGAAATTATTGAGGTTACAATTCCTACTTCAAAATATACTTTAAGAGCCGAAGAGAAAAACAGTGATTTATATGCAGCAATTGATTTAGTTGTTGATGTTCTTGAAAGACAAATTAGAAAAAATAAAACTAAATTAAATAGACAAAAAAATCAAGAACCAACAAGCTTTGCTGTTCTAGAAGATATAGAAGAAACAGAAGAAGAAAGTTCAATTGTAAAAAGAAAAACTATTGAAACAAAACCAATGGATGAAGAAGAAGCTATTTTACAAATGGAACTTTTAGGACATGATTTCTTTGTATTTAAAAACATTGATGAGGAATGTATTTCTGTTCTTTATAAAAGAAAAGATGGAAATTACGGAATTATTAATAGTAAATAGTAGTTTCAAGGGCGAAGAATATCGCTCTTTTTGTTTGCGTTAAAGATAATTTATGATATAATTATATAGAGAATGAATTAGGGTTAGAAGATAATACTATAAATACGTGTTATTTTTTATTTGTTTTTTAACAAATTAATGATAAAATATATTATTAATGGAGGGTATTAATATATGGGTATATTAAGAAGTTTAGTAGATACTGAATATAAAGAATTAAAAAGATTTAGACGTATAGCTGATAAAATCGTTGCATTAGAAGATGAATATTCTAAAATGAATGATGAAGAGTTAGCAAATATGACTAATGTATTAAAAGATATGTTAGCAAATGGAAAGACAATTGATGATGAAGAAGTTATAGTTCCTGCATTTGCAACAGTAAGAGAAGCAGCTTATCGTAAAATCGGTGAAAAGCCTTATTATGTACAATTATTAGGTGGACTTGCTCTACATTTTGGTAACATTGCTGAAATGAAAACTGGTGAAGGTAAAACTTTAACAACTATTTTACCAGCATATTTAAATGCATTAACTGGAAAAGGTGTTCATGTTGTAACAGTTAATGAATATTTAACACAAAGAAATGCTGAATGGATGGGACCAGTATATAATTTCCTTGGCTTAACTGTTGGAGTTAATTTAAGCTTTAGAGAAATAAGTAATGAAGAAAAGAAACAAGTTTATAATTGTGATATAACTTATTCAACTAACAATGAAATTGGATTTGATTATTTAAGAGATAATATGGTTGTTAGGGCTGAAGATAGATGTATGAGAAAACTTAATTATGTTATTCTAGATGAGGTTGACTCAATTTTAATCGACGAAGCAAGAACTCCTTTAATAATAAGTGGCGGAAAAGCCAATTCAGCTAATCTTTATGTAGAAGCAGACAGAGCTGTTAAAAAATTAGTTGAAGAAGAAGATTATACAGTTGATCAAAAAACTAAAAGTGTTATCTTAACAGAAGAAGGTTCTAAAAAAATTGAAAAATATTTTAAATTAAAGAATCTTTACGATGTTGATAATTCTGCTTTAGTTCACCATGTTAATCAAGCATTGAAAGCTAATTATGGAATGAAAATAGATGTTGATTATGTTGTAGATGGAGAACAAAACGTTGTTATAGTTGACCAATTTACAGGAAGACTTATGATTGGTAGACAATTTTCGGATGGTTTACACCAAGCACTTGAAGCTAAAGAAGGAGTTAAAATCAACGAAGAAACTCAAACAATGGCAACAATTACATTCCAAAATTTATTCAGAATGTATGCTAAGATTTCTGGTATGACTGGTACAGCCAAAACAGAAGAAGAAGAATTTAGAGATATTTATAACATGTATGTTATTGAAATACCTACTAATAGACCTTGTATAAGAAAAGATATGGCTGATTTAATGTATGCAACTGAAGCTGGAAAATATAAAGCTATAGTTGAATTTATTAAAGAAGTACATGCAACTCATCAACCAATACTAGTTGGTACAATTTCTGTAGAATCAAATGAAAAATTATCAGCACTTTTAACTAAAGCTCATATTAAACATGAAGTATTAAACGCTAAGAATCATGCAAGAGAAGCTGAAATAATTGCTAAAGCTGGAGAACAAGATGCTGTAACAATTGCAACTAATATGGCTGGTCGTGGAACAGATATTAAGCTAGGTGAAGGTGTTGCAGAACTTGGAGGATTATGTGTTATAGGTACTGAAAGACATGAGTCACGTCGTATTGATAACCAATTAAGAGGTCGTGCAGGACGTCAAGGAGATCCAGGTTATTCTCAATTCTTTATATCATTTGAAGATGAATTAATGAGAAGATTTGGTGCTGACAAAGTTAAAGGTATGGTTGCTGCACTTGGACTTGATGAAATGCAACAAGTTAGAAGTAAAATGTTTAGTAAATCTGTTGAATCTGCTCAAAAGAAAGTTGAAGGAAACAATTATGATTCACGTAAGAATTTACTTGATTATGATAATATTGTTTCTGAACAAAGAAAAATCATTTATGAAAGAAGAAATGAAATATTAGATTCAGAAAATATTCATTCTATAATATTAGATACAATTAATGATCATTTAGATATGGTTATTGAATCTCATATTGAACCAGAAGGATATTTAACAGCTAAAGATTTAGAAGATATCGTTGAATATGTTAATAATTTTATTAAGAAAGACAAAATTAAATTAGACGAAGTAGCTGGTAAAAATGACAATGATGTATTTGCAATTATAAGTGCTAGAGTTATAGAAACTTATGAAGAGAAAATATCAATAATACCAGAAGAAATAGTAAATGATTTTGAAAAACATATTTCATTAAGAGTTATTGATGAAGCTTGGGTAAAACATATTGCTGATATGGATCGTTTAAGAGAAGGTATTGGACTTCGTGGATATGGTCAAAACAATCCTTTACAAGCTTATGCTTTAGAAGGTTATGAAA
>CAKONX010000025.1 GCA_934098345.1 uncultured Bacilli bacterium | reverse complement strand
CCTAAAAAGGTAGTTTCATATTTCCATTACTCATTTGTTTCATCATAGTTTTCATACTTTCAAATTGTTTTAAAAGTCTATTAATTTCTTCTACGCTTCTTCCACAACCTTTTGAAATACGCAACTTTCTAGAATTTTTTATAACTTCTGGATGTCTTCTTTCATAAGGAGTCATTGATAAAACTATTGCTTCTACATGAGCCATATCTTTTGGATCAATATTAATATTATTAAGTCCCATTTTTCTTGCACCTGGTATCATTTTTAATAAATTTTCTAAAGGTCCAAGTTTTCTAATTTGTTTCATATTAGTTAAGAAATCTTCTAAAGTATATTCTCCTTTTTTCATTTTCCTTGCTAAATCAGTTGCTTCATCTTCAGAAACTACATTTTCAACTTTTTCAGCAATTGATAGAATATCACCCATGTCTAAAATTCTTTCAGCCATTCTTTCAGGATAAAATTCACTTAATCCATCAAGTTTTTCAGAATCTCCGATAAACTTAATTGGAATATTTGTTAAATGTCTTACAGATAATGCAACACCACCTTTAGTGTTTCCATCCATTTTAGTTAAAATTGCTCCAGTTAAATGAAGTGAATCATTAAATCCATTTATAACATTTATTGCATCTTGACCCATCATCGCATCAATTACTAAAAGAATTTCATTTGGTTTAAATTCACTTTCAACAGTTTTTAATTCATCCATTAAAGATTCATCTATATGAAGTCTACCTGCTGTATCTAAAATAATAAAATCATGTTTGTTTTCTTTAGCATAATTAAGAGCATCATTTACTATTTCTTTTACTGGTTTAGTTCCTTCTTCAAAAACTGGAATATTAAGTTGTTTTCCAATTTCTTTTAATTGTTCAATTGCTGCAGGTCTATAGATATCGCATGCAACTAATAAAGGATTTTTCTTGTGTTTTTTTCTAACTAAAGCTGCTATTTTACCAGAAGTAGTAGTTTTACCACTACCTTGAAGACCAACCATCATTATAACTGTTGGATTTTTTTCAGTTTCAAGTGGAACATAATCTCCACCTAATAAAGAAACTAATTCATCTTTAACTATTTTTATAAATAACTCTTCTGGTTTTAAAGATTTAGATACTTCCATTCCTAAAGCTTTTTCTTTGACATTTTTAGTAAATTCTTTTACTACTTCATAGTTAACATCAGCTTCCAAAAGAGCAGTTCTTATTTCTCTTATTGCATCTCCAATATTTTCTTCAGTAATCTTACCCATACCTTTAATATTTCTAATGGCATTACTTAATCTGTCTCCCATGTATTCAAACATATAATCATCTCCTTTAATTTATTCGTACATAATTATAAAATAATATTTATTATCAATTTTTTTAGTATATAGTCCAATATAATTTAAGTAAGCATTTGTTTCAACATCAGTATTTTTAAATACTTCTGAAGCAATTTCTTTATAACCATTACTACTACTTAAAATATTACTTTGATATCCATAATAATTGTAAGTATTTAAATATTCTTTTAATCCTTCATCATGTATACTTGGCCATTTATCAACAGCTGATATAGTTAAGTTATATAATGAGGATCTAACACTTAAAGTATTAAGTCCATTCTTTTTTCTTTCTTCATTAATTAAATTATATATTAATAAGTCCCAAGAACCTAAAGAATTAGGATTTATTATATCATTTACAAGTTCAGTTGTTAAGTCAGTAGTTTCTTTTTCTTTTGTTGTCGTTGTCTTAGTTTCTTTAATCTTAGTAGTTGTTATATTAACCTTTTCTGTTGTAGTTATAACTTCTTCAGTAGTTGTTAGTTCAGTACTCGTTGTTGTTTGAGATACCTCACTTGTCTTATTCTCTTTATTATTATTTTCTCTTTTTATATTAAAATAAGTAATTAAAGAAAATGAGATTATGAGCACAACTATAAAAATAATAATTGATATAAGCATTACAAGTTTAGATTTATCTTTCAAAAAAACCACCTTCTTAATTATACTATAAAGTCTAGAGTTTATCTATATTACTTACAACTATTTGATATTTATCAAGCCTTTTTTCTACTCTTCCACGAACTTTAACCATATCTCCTACTTTAATATTATCAAGTTTATTAAATACAGTTTTAAATAAAACAAATTCGCTTGAAGCAGTTTCATCACTTCCAAGTAAGAATGCCATATCATCGTTATTCTTAGTCTTTAGTTTAGTTATTTTATCTACTAAAATAACTGTATCGATTACTTTATCAAAATAAGATTTAATATTTATTTGTTTAAAAACATTTGGATATTTACTTGCTGGATGCATTGATAAATAAAAACCAAATAATGATATTTCTTTATTCATTAAAGTAACATCATCAAGTTCATCATATATTTTCATTTCTGGTTCACTTACTAAAGATGAATCTATTTCGTGTGTAAGTTCTGCATAAGTAATCATCGAATTCATATTATTAACTAATGTATTTCGATTATAAGAAAAATTATCAAATACACCTGAATAAATAAGAGTTTCTAATATTTTTTTATTAATATTTTTTCCATAACATCTAGACATAAAGTCATATATACTTTTAAACTCACCATTTTCTCTTTCAGACAATATTAAATCAATTGATTGAATACCTAATCCTTTTATACATCTTAAAGGTAAACGAATCCCACCTTTTTCAAGTTTATATTCTTTAGTAGATAAATTAATATCTGGTTTTAAAATAACTATACCATTTTCTTTAGCTTCACTTATATATTCTTTTAATTTTACTTCACCACCAATATTAGTGTTTAAAAGACTAACATAAAATTCATAAGGATAATGCACTTTTAAATAAGCCATTTGATAAGCTATCATTGCATAAGCAACTGAATGTGATTTATTAAAACCAAAAGAAGCAAATTTAACTATTGAATCAAAAACTAATTTATCAGTTTTTTCACTATAACCGTTTTTTATAGAAGATGTAATAAAATCATTTTCTTCTGATAATATATCATCAAGTTTCTTTTTGCTAATTGCTCTTCTTACTATATCAGCTTTAGCATAACTATAACTTGCCATTACTTTTAGTATTTCCATTATTTGCTCTTGATAAACAATTATTCCGTAAGTATCTTTTAAAATATTATTAACATCTTCATTGATAATATTATATCTAGTGTTTTTATTTTTTCTAGAAAGAAGTAATTCAATATTTTGCATTGGACCTGGTCTATAAAAAGCAATTGTTAATACTAAATCTGAAAATGTTTTAGGTTGATATTTTTTTAAGAAACTTTTAATACCAAAGGACTCAAACTGAAATATTCCAACTGTAGATGCATTAGAAAATAATTTATAAACTTTTTCATCATCTAAAGGTAATTTATTAATATCAATTTTTTTATCTATGGAATTTATTATATTTAAAATAACTGTTAAATTTCTTAAAGCAAGAAAATCCATTTTTAATAATCCTAAACTTTCAAGTTCATTCATCGTGTAACCAGCAATTAAAAAATCTTCTTTTTTATAAACTGGAATAATATTATTTAAATCAATACTTGAAATAACTACTCCGGCAGCATGAATGCTAGTATTCTTTTTCAACCCTTCAATAATAAGAGCTTCTTCATATACTTTTTTTAACACTGAATTTCTTTTTAAAATATCTTTAACTTCATTATTTAAATTTTCTCTTAATGATTTTTTACTATCAATATGATTTAAAAGAGATGCAATACTTTTTTCATTAACATCATTTATATTTCCAATTGTTCTTATTGCTTCTCTTGCTTGAAAAGTTCCATAAGTTATAATTCTAGAAACACGTTTTTCTCCATATTTTTCTTTTACATAGTTAAATACTTCATTTACTCTTGTATATTCAAAATCAATATCTATATCTGGCATAGTAACTCTTTCAGGATTTAAAAATCTTTCAAAAAGCAAATTATATTTTATTGGATCTATTTCTGTTATACCTAAAGAATATGATACAAGTGAACCAGCTGCACTTCCTCTTCCTGCACCAATTAAAATTCCACTTTTTTTGGCAAATCTAACATAATCAAATACAATTAAAAAATAATCAGTAAATCCCATTTCATTTATTACATCTAATTCATAAAGAAGTCTTTCTTTATAAACTTCAGGAACATCATTATTAAGTCTTTTACTTAAACCTTTAATAGTTAAATTTTTTAAATATTCAAAACTATTTTCCATAAAAACTGGTATATGTTTAACTGGATCTGGATATTCTATGTTAATTAAATTTGTAAAATTAGTAGTATCAATATTTTTTATTTCTATAACTGAAGTTGAATAATCTTTTAAAGATATAGTTCCTAATTTTTTATTATTTTTAATTAATTCTAAATAATTTATATATTTAGAAGTTTTATCATCTAAACATAAAGTTGGATTTATATATACTAAATTATTACTAATTAATTTTATATTCATATATTCGTTTTCATTTTTATATGCTAAGAAAACATTTTCAAAAATTTCATTCATTTTTTCAAAAATATTAACATTTTCATAATTTAAAACACATATAATATCTTTAGAGTATTCTTTAATACTTTCTAAACTAATATTATCTAAACTAGTGATTTTAAACAAATTAAGAAGTCCATTGTAGTTTTTAGGATATAAATATAAATTTGCATCTTCAATAACTATATCTAAACCAATAATAGGTTTTATATTATTTTTTTTACAAAGAGTATAAAAAAGATGTGAACAAGATAAATTATCATCTAAAATACCAATACAAGTAAGTTTGTTATTTAAGGCATAAGAAATATAGTCTTCAACTTTAATAAGACTTTTAAGTAAACTAAAATCAGTTTTTACGCCTAACGTTGCAAACATTTTACCACCTATAGTTATTATACAATACCTACTTCAATTATTTAATAAAAATCAAACATTTTTTCTATATATTTTAAAATTTAAACAAAAATCAAATAATTTTACCTATTCTTTTGTTGACTTATCTCATTTATCTTGATATAATCTTAAAGAATTCTTTAAAGGAGGGAAAACTATGGCAAAGAAATTAACTGATAGAAAACCTTTATTTGGAAACTCTAGATCACATGCATTAAATCATTCTAGAAGAAAACAAAAATTGAATACACAAACAAAGAAAATTGATGGTGTTAAAGTTACTTTATCTACACGCGAGTGGAAAACTTTGAATAAGGATGCAGCTTAGTTGCTGTTTTTTTATTCTAAATTTATAAGAAAGGAGAAAAATTTATGGAAAAATACACTGCTGACATGCACATTCATTCGAATTATTCTTTTGACTGTGAAATGCCTTTAGAAAATATCGTGAAAAAAGAAATTGAAAACGGAGTAAAAGTAATTGCTATAACTGATCATGTAGAATTAGATCGTGAATCTTTAATCACGGTAATTAATAAACTAGTTAAAAGAAATGAAGAAATTAACTCTTTAGAAGAAAGATATGCAATATCAATTATAAAAGGTATTGAAGTATCTGAACCACATTTACATAAAGAAGCAATGAAATTTTTTAGGGAACTAGATTTAATCGAATACATTATTGGAAGTATTCATCATTTAAATGGTGAGTCTTTTAGGTTTCACAAAGACAGCGTTGATGAATATTTAAGAAGTATTTTAAAAATGGTTGAATATGGGGAATTCGATACAGTTGCTCATTTAGATTATATTAAAAAATACGGAACCACTTTAAAACTAGATGAAAAACTAATTGATGAAATATTAAATATTATCATTGAAAAGAATTTAACATTAGAAGTTAACACAAGTGGATATAGAAGATGTGGAAGTATGTTTCCAAGTATGGATATATTAACTAAATATTCTGAATTTGGTGGTGAAAAAATCACTTTTGGAAGTGATGCTCATAAAGAAAATGAGTTATATAACGGAATACCTGAAGCTGTGAATGAAACAAAAGTATTAAATTTGACTCCAGGCATTATAAAAAATGGTCAATTTAAAAGTATATAGCTAAAAACTATATACTTTTTTTGTGTCATAAAGATTATCATTTATAGAAATATATACTCGATAATTTCCACTTTTTAAATCTACATTAAATACTCGATTTATTTTATTATTATCTTTATTTTTATAAGTAAATGTAAATATTTTACCTTTACTATTTAAGAAATATAACTTAACCTCATCATTTTCTTTTATTTTATAGTCAGTTGTAAATGTATGTTTCGTAAATTCAAAAGTATTTATCCATTCCATAGATTCAGTTATATCAAGTTTCTTAATAGATGTTTCAGAAATCTTATCTTTTTTAACTGTATCGATTATATTAAGTTCTTTTACTGAAACATTTTTTGTCTCTTTATTATATAAATCATGATTAAATGCTCTATATTTACCCTCTTCTGATTTTGCTTTAAATATAATATTATCATTTTCATCTAATTCGATAATTAAACTATAAATATCTTTAACATCTTTTTCTACTTCAACTAAAGAATTATCATCTTTTTTTCTAAAATCATCTTTTAAAATATAACCTAAATCAATAAGTTTATGATTATTATCTAATACATTAAATAAGCCATACTTAATTGAAAAATATTTCTTATTAAAGTCATAATTCCAAACTAAATTAGCAACATTATCTTTAATATCATATATTTCAACAGAAGTATAATTATCTTTATAACTTCCTACGTTATTACTTTTGTTTTTAAAAGCTATTCCATATCTATCATAATCATTATTGAAAAATGCTAAGTATCCCTCTTTAGTTATAGTTGGAGTATGTTGACCCATTGGATATCTTCCCTTATTTACTTTAACTCGATATTTATCCCATGTGGATGAAGAAAATAGATCATTATCTTCACTTGTAAAAACATAATTTAATTTTTTCTCTTTATAATTAAAATTAAAAATTGTATTTATTTCTCTAAAAGACACGACTAATGTATCAGTATTTTCATCATAATAAAAACCATTTCTAATTGCCTTTGGACCTAAATATTCATCTGGAAAAGATTCATCAATTCCTTTTATAACATCATATATATCCAAATATGATATAACGCTTCCATCTTTAGGATTCATTTCATAAATATATTGATGATTAAAATAAATTGCTTCTTCTCCACCTGCTGTCATATAATTACCATTATCCAAAACTTGTAATTCAAATCCATTTCCATGTTCTAAATTATAGTAATTATATATTTTACCAAGATAATCCATTTCAACTAAACCAACAAAATTTTCTCTAAATTGACCTTCAGATGTACCAATAATAAAATGTCCATTATCAAGCCATTCAACATCCATTCTATTATCAACTGTTAAATAAAATCTAAGTTTTCCTTCTTTATCCCATCCAGTTAAATAAGTTTTATATGATGCTACCGTGAAAATAATATCATTTTTATTTACAACACTCTTATTTTCAAGTATTTCTAAAGGATATTCCATATTAGATTTTAAAGTTTTGATATTATAAGAATATTCTTTATCAGAGGTTTTTAAAGTAATAACATTATCATAATCATCATATAATCCATAAATTGGAATTACATGTTTTTTACTACTTTCCATTTTAGTAAAATATTCACCATTTATATAAACGTCTATATCTACATTTTCTTCAGTTTTAAAAATAATTATAGCTGAAAGTGGACTTATAGAATAAGGATTTAATTTTATATAAGGATTATCTATTGTATATTTTTTATCATTAGAAATACTTGCTAATTCACGATTAATTTCTTTTTGACTTTGAACTTGATCTATAATCGCACTTTCACTTTTTATATTAAAGTATTCACTTATTTTTCTTGTTTCATTTATTCCGTAAACTAAAACTACACCTATTAATAAAATAACTATCAGAGTTATGTAAGTTATTTTTCTCATATTTACCCCCAAATATCAAAATCCACTTCATTAAAGTATCTATTTATTGGATTTTCTTCTTTTTTAGCTTCTTGAGTTTTACTAATTGAAACATTATCATAAGTTCCAGTTATTTCTAAAGCATTATAAATAGCATGAGTTGTAAGAGCATTTAAATAAAAATTATTATCAGTTAACTCCATGAATAAAGATGTTCCGTTTATAAATATATTATATTGATAGAAATCTATTACATTTACTTTTAATTTATCATTTATATTAAGTGAATATCCTTTATTAGAAGTCGTTAAAGTTATTTTGTTATCTTTTCCTTGAATAACTATTTTATTTTTTCTAGTTAATATTTTATAATCATCTAATACAATTACATATTCTTTTACTTTTTTAATAAAACCAGTTGTATTTAATTCTATTAACACTTCTGAAAAGTTAGTATTATATATTTCATTGATTAAGTATTGATCAACTTTATAAGTAGTTTTACTATATTTCATATCTTCATCAACTATAAGTTCTTTGGCAAAACTTTTAATACCTGAAAAAGTATTAATTAGATTATAAATTTTAGATAAATCATAGTTAACAAAGCCTTGTTCATTTTCAAGAGTAATAATTCCATTATCCATTTTAAAATTATAATTAAATTCATTTGGATTACTCTCTCCATGAGCCCCCTTATAAAGAGCATTTAATTTAACAGTTCCTGATTTATCAAAGTTAATATTTAAATTTCTTGCATATTCAGAAATTAAAGATATATTTTTATTTATTGAATCTATTATATCACTTTTAATTTTCTCTTCATCATTATATATGTTATATAAACAAATAAAACTTACTACAATTGAAAATAACACAAATATAAAATTCTCGACTTTTTTCATTTAATCACCCTTATTATCTATTCATTATTATATCAATAAAACTTCAAAAAAAAAAGTATAAAGGAACTTTATACTAATTCATTTTGTAAATTAAAACATTGATTAAAGCCACTAAATGAGCAAACTGTTGGCATATCTTTACTAGATAAATTAAATGCACTTTCATTATATGCTCTTATAGTTGTTGAATTTTCATCAAAATTACCGAGTTTAGTTAAATTATATCCAGATATCATAAATAAATCATTTGTTAAATATAAATATATTTCTTTATTTCCATCTGTATTATTAACTAAAACATAACCTCTAATATTTTGACGATTTAAGTCATTTGCAACATCTACTATATATACATTTTTATCATATGTTCTATTTTTTACTTCTTCTATAATATGCAAAGTCTCTTGATAAAAATCATTTTTACCTACTGAAGAATAATTTAAAGAAGAAAAATCATTACAGCTTTTTTTACTATATAATTTACATATATCGTTTTCATTCATATTATTAATACTTAAATCATTTTCTTTAATCCCTTTTTTACTAAAAGAACCTTTATATTTATAATTTAAAATCATGTAACTTTTATTGTAAAGAGAGTAAATATATTTAATTTCGCTTATATTTTGAGCATCAATTAAAGCATAACCATTAATATCTTCTTCGCTTACTTTTAAATAATATATTCCTGATTCATTTATCCCATTTAAAGATTTAATTTTCTCAGTTACTTTATTATGAACATCGACTAACTTATTTAAAAATATATCTTTCTTACTTAAATTATTATCAACACTTAATTCACCTGATATATGTGTATCACTTTCTTCAGATAAACCCCTAAAAATAATTTTTAAAGTCATTTTTGAATTTTTATAAATAACTAAATTATATACTAATTTATCTGTTAATTTTTGTTCATCTTTTAATACTTTAAAGTCTTCTCCATCAATTGAATAATATATTTTGTAAGTAGAAATTTCGTTATTAACCTTTAAATCTTTAAGATTAACAGAAACAACTTCATCTTCATCGTTCTCGTTTTTTAACTCAATTATTTTTTCTAAGGTGTTTCCATAAGTTAAAGATACATCTATCATATTTCCATCTTTATACAGGGTATTTATATCTTTATTGTTTATAACTATCGTTTTTTCAACATCTTCAGTAAAGTTTTTTAAACTCTTACTTTTTATAAATAGTAAAGGAATACTTATTAATAAAACTATTACAATAGTTAAAATAAGTACAAATAGTTTATTTTTCATACGCCTCACCTATTATTAATTATATAAAAAAAAAGCATTTTTAACAATATGCTAATCTTTTACTTTAAAAATAAGAGTTACAATAGTCGCGATTAAGATAGATGCAACAATTCCGGTTGAAACATTTCCAAGCATATTTAAAATACCTTTTTCAATTGCTCCTTTATAAAGTGTATTACCAAATGACATAATAACTACACTTGCTCCTCCTCCAAAAAATGATACAAGTTTATCATATATATTAAAAAATCCTAAAAGAGCTCCAATACTTACAAAGATACTAGTGATATGTCCATTTGTAAGTTTTGTATTATCTTTAATTATTTGAGCTATTGCACATACGACTCCTGTAAATATAAATGATTTTATAATCATTATTGCACCTCTATTTCTATAGCATGAGCTATTGCTGGAATAGACTTCTTTTGATTAACTAATGTTGTATTATGTAATGCTCCGGTTCCAACAATAAGAATATGTTTATATTTTTTGCTTAATAAAATTTTATTAAATAAAACTAATGGTAAAACAACTGGCCCGCTTCCACCTTGATACTTGTTTTGTTCATCTTTATATAAAATAGAACCAGCATCTGTAAGTTTATTTGTTTTTAAATTATATTCTTTATAAAGAATCGTTTTTAATATTTCTAAACCAAGTTTACCTAAGTCTCCAGTTAATATAATGTCATAATCATTGATGTTTTTATTCATATTTTTTAAATGATTAATAATTGTATTCATAGCAGCTGGAGCCATTATAGCTCCCATGTTATTAACATCAGTTATCAAGTAATCTACAACTGAACCAATAGTTGAAGAAACTATTTTACATTTTGTTTTATCATTTGAAATAATTACACCCACACTTCCTGTTGCTGTTATAGTTGTGTAATTTGCTTTTAAAGATCCATATTCTATTGGAAATCTAAATTGTCTTTCACTCGTTAATTCATGAGAACTAGTTAAAATACAAGTTTTATCAATTTCTTTAGAAGAAATCATATTAGCGCCAATAATCATACCTTCAACAAAACTAGCACAGGCATTATAAACTCCTAAAAAAGATTTACCTGTATTTTTTAAGCTTGCATTCATACTACCAAGTTGATTAGATAAGTTTCCTCCAATAACCAAGTTAAAATCACTTATACTTGATAAGTTATTTAGAACTGTTTTTTGCATTTTTATTTCAGCTTCTTCTAAAGTTTTTTCTCCGTAATACAAGTCTTTTAAAACCATATTAACATTTTTTATATTTCCATTTGCTTCATCTTCACCACATACTGAAAACCAATTATTTATAAACACATTATTATATTTTAAAGTAACCATATTAATCCTTTCAATAAAGCAAGAATACTTGCTGATAATATTCCATAAAGTATTACACTTCCAGCTAATTTAAAATAATTAGATCCAATCCCGGTAATTAATCCTTCACTTTTATATTCTAATTCACTAGCAGTAACTGAATGTGAAAAACCAGTAATTGGAATAATTACACCCATTTTAAATTTTTCAACAATGTTATCAAACACATGAGCACCAGTTAAAATCGAAGCAATGACAATCCAAATAACTAACATATTTTCCACTTGAAAACACTTAACAAGAATTTCTGAAATACTTCCAATAACTCCACCAGAAATAAATGCATATAATATATTTTTTAACTTATTTTCTTTAGGAGTTAAAGAATCAACTAATTTTTTATAATCCATATAAAAACCTCCATTTATATTATGGAGATTTTTTAAGAAATATATTCAAGAATTTGCTTTTTACTTTTACTTTCAATTCTTGACACTTTTACCTGAGACATTCCAAGTTTTTGGGCAACTTCACTTTGTGTCATATCTTCTTTAAAACGATATTTAATTACTAAAGATGATATTGGGTCTAAAGATTCTATTGATTCGGATAAAAGTAATTCATCATCATTTATAGAATTAACACCTACTTGTATATTTTGATATTCATCATCCAAACTAAACATATCCTCACATAATATACTTACATACTCAATTTCTGAAGATGGATATCCTATGTATTCACTTATTTCTTCAAATGTAGGTTCTTTACTTAAAACCTGTGTTAAATAACTATGAGCTTTTATTATTAGTTTATATAATTTCAAATAATACTTATTTAATTTAATATTTCGACATTTAACTGATAATTCATACATTTCCCCAAATATGTATTTATAAGCATAACTTGAAAAAGGTCCAAACTCCTCTTTATAATTGTTATTTGCTTTTATTAGTCCCAAACAACCAGCCTGATAAAGATCTTCTCTTTCTACATTATAAAACTTTTTAGCAATACTATAAATTAACCATTCATTTTCACTTATTAAATCTAACACTATACTTTTAAAAGATCTAACGCTACTAATTCATCAGTTATTTTATCAAATCTTAAACAAGTATTTACTCGATTATTTATTAATAAAACTCTTCCATTATTTTCTTTAACACTTTGTCCACCACTTAAAAGTGCGTTTTCTCCAATTGAGTCAATTGACATAAGTCCATCTAAATTGTATACCATATATTTAATTCCATAATCTTCTATAATTGGTAAAGTGTAATCCATAAATCTTTGAGCCGTATTCTTGTTTAAATTTCCTTTTAATCTTACAAATAATATTCCCTTTCTATACTCCAAATTAATCTTTAACATTTTATCACCCACCTTTGTTATATCTTAAATAAATATTCTAAAAAAGAGATTCGACAAAAAGGCCTACTATCTTACTTTTTTCTATGTAAACAATGTAATAAAATGTGTAAAATACAGAATAATATTATAATTAAAAGCAAATATTTATACTTAAATTTTTTGTTTTTATTAATATTAACTTTATTCACTAATGGTTCTACTTTTACTATTTCTTCTTGAGTATTTTGATTATCTTCTATTTCAATTTTATCAGTATTATTACTTGAATCTTGTCTTTTAATATAAGTTTTACTTTTTATCTTAGTTTCATTTGTTTTTGGATTTTCACTTTTAACAATATCATTATTTTCTGAAACTATTCCTATATTGTTATTTTCTTCAATACTATCTTCAATTATATTTTTAGAACGTATATAATAATTATATTTTTTTATAAAATCATCTTTAATTAAATTATCTCCATCTAAAACATAATTATTTGTCTTTATTTTTTCTTCTTTATAACAATGATACTTACGAATATTTTTCTTATAATAATTTTTTACATTAGTATAACTACTAACTGTGTTTTGAATGTTATAAGCTCCATACTTTTCCTTTAAGTTTTCATATTCATCATTATCTACAAAATAAATATAATTACCCTTAGTTTTAGCAAAAAAAGTATCTCCATCATAAAAGATAAAGTGACTTGACACATTTATTTCATCACCAATTACTTCAACAATTAATTCCAATGGATTTAAGTTATTATCACTAAAATATATAGTAATCTCCATATTCCCTGACAAAATTAAATTTGTATTTAAATCATGATCATTTAAAACATTAAATTTATCTTTATCTCTCAAAAAATAATAATCGATCAACTCTCCTTTATAATAAATATTTATTTCTTTGATATTTACATCTTTAAAATCATATAAAGAAATTACTTGAAGTCTTTTACCATTAGCAAGAATTGGTTGATAGCCATAAGAGTCATTAAGCTCATCTTTACTATATATAGTTTCCTCTAAATAATCATTTTCATCATACTTATCACATTCTTCTAAATATCCTAAATCATTATTTACTATTTCATAAGTATTATATAAAGTAATTTCTTCTCGCTTTAACGTATCACTTTCTGGTAAAAATTCATCAACTCCCATTTTATATTTTTCATACTCACCATAAATAGTCAAAGATTTAACATAAGTTGGCATAAAAAGTATAAGTAAGATTAAAACATACAATATAACTTTCTTCATTTCTCCTCCTTCTAAACATATATATTGCTATTAAGATTCAAATTACTTCTTTTTTATGCAAATTTATGTAAAATTTTTATGTACAATAGACTTTTTAGTAAATTTATAGTATAATCTTATTTATCTGAGAGCTTTATTATAAACTTTTTTTAGGAGGATAAAAAAATGAAAGAAACAGATACAACTACGTCTGTTTTCGCTTTAGGCGGTTTAGGCGAAGTTGGAAAAAACATGTATGTTATAGAACATGGAAAAGAAATTATAATAATTGATGCTGGAGTCATGTTTCCAGAAGATGATTTATTAGGTATAGATTATGTTATTCAAGATGTAACTTACTTAAAACAAAATGAAGATAAAATAAAAGCTTTAATAATTACTCATGGTCATGAAGATCATATAGGTGGAATTACTTTTTTACTTCAAAATGTTAATATACCAAAGATTTATGCATCACAAATTGCAAGTGATTTAATTAGAAAAAAACTTGATGACAAAAATATGAAATATGATAATTTAGAAGTTTATAATAAAGACACGGTTATCAAGTTCAAAAATTTAAGTGTTGAATTTATTACAACAACACACTCTATCCCAGATTCATTTGCAATAGTTGTTCATACACCAAATGGAGATATTATTCATACTGGTGACTTTAAATTTGATTTAACACCAATTGGTCCAATGGCCGATATCCACAAAATGGCATCTTTAGGAAGTCATGGAGTTAAACTTTTACTTTCAGAAAGTACAAATGCTTTATCTCCAGGATTTTCAGCAAGTGAAGCAATAGTTGATGAGGCTTTAGGCGACATATTTGCAAATTCAAGTACAAATAGAATTATACTTGCTACATTTGCATCAAATATTTATAGAATTAAACATATTGTTGAAACTTGTCGTGAGAATAATAGAAAAATTATTACTTTTGGAAGAAGTATGGAATCTGCTAAAGAAATAGCAATTAAAAATAATCTTATAAAAGATCCAACAATTTTTATTGATGCTAATCAAGCAAAAGATTTAAAGAAGAATGAAATTTGTATTTTATGTACAGGTTCTCAAGGTGAACCTTTAGCAGCTTTATCAAGAATAGCTAATGGAACCCATAAACAAGTTCAACTAATGCCAGATGATATAATTGTATTCTCTTCTAACCCAATTCCAGGTAACTCACAAAGTATTAATAGAATTATTAATAAACTTTATTTAAAAGGTGTAAAAGTATATACAAATTCTGATGTATCAGATATTCACACATCTGGTCATGCTAAAGCTGAAGAATTAAAATGGATGCTAAGACTTATTAAACCTGAATATTTAATGCCAATTCATGGTGAATATCATATGTTAAAAGCTCATAAAGATTTAGCCGTTTCCTGTGATGTCCCAGAAAACAATATCTTTATTTGTAAAAATGGTGATGTTGTTTTAATGGATAAAAATGGATGTCGAAGAGGAAAAAGAGTTACAGCTGGTGATGTATATGTAGATGGCTCTCGTATTGGAGATATTGGTTCAGTTGTAATAAAAGATAGAAAACTTATGAGTAAAGATGGTGTTTTAATAGCTATATTAAACATCGACGTTAATAAACATAGCTTACTTATAAAACCAAATATAACTACTAGAGGATTTGTTTTAGTAAATGAAAATGCTTCTTTAATAAGAGAAATCGAAAATAAAGCAAGTGAAATAGTTAATAAATCTTTAAATGGGAAATATAATGTAATAGATATAAAAAATCAAGTAATACTTGAACTTAATATGTTTATTAATGAAAAAACTGGAAGAAGACCAATGATTCTACCAGTTATAATGGAAGTAAAAAAATAATTAACACAATAAATTATTAATCATAGAATATCTTGAGGAGATATGATATGATTAATTTTTTTTGTAATTTATCACCGCTTATTCAAGCAATAATAGCATCTGCTATAACATTTACTCTGACAACTATTGGTTCTTCATTTGTTTTTCTATTTAAAAAAATCAACAACAAAGTAATGAATTATCTTTTAGGTGCATCAGCAGGAATAATGTTATCAGCCGCTATATTTTCACTTCTACTTCCTGCAATAGAGCAGGCAAAAAATTTAAATATGAATGTTATTTTAGTAGTTTCAATTGGTTTGCTTTGTGGATCGTTTTTATTAATTATTGGAGACAAAATTTCATCAAGATTTGTAGATAATGAGGAAAACAATTTTAGAAGGATTTTACTATTAGTAACTTCTATAGTTTTACACAATATACCAGAAGGACTTGCTATTGGTGTTGCTTTTGGATCAATTATTTATAATATTGAAGGAGCTACTTTAATAGCTGCAATATCACTTGCAATTGGAATCGGCATACAAAATATTCCTGAAGGAGCAGCAATATCAATACCCTTAAGAAAAGAAGGATTAAGCAGAAAAAAAGCATTTATAGTTGGTTCTTTATCTGGTATAGTTGAACCTTTATCAGCTATTCTAGGCGTAATACTTGTTTTAAAAATAAAAGTTATACTACCTATTCTGCTTGCCTTTGCATCTGGAGCAATGTTATTTGTAATAATAGAAGAATTAGTACCTGAATGTATGAACGATGATAATAAAAATATGATAGGAATTGTAACATTGATAGGTTTTATCATAATGATGGCACTTGAATTACTTTAGACACATAAGTGTCTTTTTTTTTATGATAATTTATATAACAAGTGCAACATATGATTATATCAATAAAAGAGTTCATATTATTACTCATGATATAACGTTGGCGTCTAATCAAACATTATTGTTAAGAGATTTTTATCCAAAGCAAATGGATTTATCTAAGACAGATGAAAAAGAAGTACAAAATGTACTTGAACTTTTAAATAATAGAACAAGAAAATGCATTAATTATAAAACACCACAAGAATTATTTAATGAGTATTTATGTGAATGT
>CAKONX010000024.1 GCA_934098345.1 uncultured Bacilli bacterium | reverse complement strand
GATAAGTAAATCATCATTCTTCTTGTTCATGTTTGCTATGATAAGCACCTCCAAATTCAAATTAAAAAGTGAATACATTTGTATCCACTTAAAAACCTATTTATAGCATAATTATAATAAATATTATCTATTTTGGCCTTTTACCTAAAGCAACTTTTGTGCATTTCAGGTGGATGTGGATACATCGCTTTCCTCTTTAAAACATATTCATTATACCAAATTTTATGCACTTGTCAACACTTTTTTATTGTTTATGCCTATAAATTAATTATATTATTTATAATTTTATTATTTATGCAATTCGGAAAGCTGGAGAGACTCCGTCGGAACCGGTCGCATTGTTGCCGCTCCAGTCGCCGCCGCTGTCGACATCAAGAAAGTCGTAGGCAATGTCAAAACTAGCCGAACGAAGCCACCAATATGAATTACTTCCGTTATATTGCTTTATTGCTCCATCATAATTATCTGCTGTTACTCCTTGATTTTTATAATAATCTAATTGTTTTGATGTTCCTACTGATGTATCATAATCATTACCATTCCAAACTTCTTGAGCATTTAATAAATATAATTTATCTTGGGTTTCAAAGTTAGTTTCTCCAGAGTTTTTTCCATGTCCTGATATTACTTTAGTTGTTGTTATTACATTTTGTAAGTCACCTGGAAGGGCATTATATATTGTTCCATTTACATATGTACGTAATTCCGAATCTTTCCAACCGCCTACATTAGTTCTCATGCTATTGAATTTTTGGTTTGTTATTATATCTACAAACTCAACTACAAATCCACATGCTGTTTCACTTGTTTCTCCATTTGTACATTCACTCATATTTGCTATTCTTACTGTATGTGTTCCAAGAGAACCTAAGTCTACTTCTTTTGTATCTCCTACATTGTAGTTATCTGTATTTCCTGCTTTTACATTTGCTGCTATTGTTGACCAACTATCTTCACTAAAAGTTACAGGTTCTGGAATACTATTTCCTAGTGTATCTCTTTCTACTGCATTTGCAACTATTGTACAAGTATATTCTTCAGTTACTTCTTCTGTTGATGTCTTATTTAATGTTACTGTTAATGTTCCATTTAAAGAACTTTTTGCTTTAACTACTGTTGCATCATTATCTAGTTTGTTTTTGATACTTGTATATTTTGCTGTTGTGCCTTCCTTTGGTACACATGTTACATTTACATTTGCATCATAGTTGCTTGAATTGTTTGTTACTTCATATGTAAGTATACTTGTTTGATTTAATGTTTTTAATTCACTTGTTGCAAATGTAATTGTTTTTTTTGTTTCATCTACTGCTGTTGAATATACATCATTCCCATCTATACTTGCAGCTGTAAAGATTACACTAAAATCTTCATTGTTTTCGCTTACCTTAGCAGACCCGTTTATTATTAATGTTGTTGAGATTGTTGCAAATCCAATACTCATTAAAATAACCGCTACTATAAGCATACTTTTCTTCTTCACATTATTCCCTACTTTCTACAATTTTAGTTTATAATACTCCTTCCTCGATTATCAAGTCGTTTTGGTAGGTTTACACAAAGTTTGCGTAAAATATTTTTTTGATTTTTGCATATTAAAATCCATAACTTTTAAATTATTCTACATTACATTTTTCTTTTCACCTAATTTCAAAGATTTATCCTATTTTTATTTACTACATATGTGTATTTTTTTATTATGAGTAAAGCTTATTTTTTTTACAAATAATATTGCAATAAAAAAACATGCAATTTATTTTGCATATTTTTTAACTAATCTTTAAATATTTTTGCTACTCTAACTTTAGATATTTCATAAATTATAAATGCAAATAAGTTAAATAAAACAACTAATAAAATTGTTTTTATATCAACTACTACAATATTTATGATATTACCAATTGGTGTTAAAAACACTAAAGCTTCAATTATAAGTAATATAGATATTCCAATGTTAAATGCTTTATTAGAAAATATTCCTTCTTTAAAAGCATATTTTTTTAAATTACGACAACTAAACGCATAAATTATTTCTTGCATTACTAAAGATAACAAAGCTAAAGTTGAAGCAACATCATTTGAAAAATATTTTAAACCTATAAAATAAGTTACTAAAACAAAAACAGTTTCAATTATTGCTGAAATAATAATTTCTCCCCATAAAAATTTAGTAAACATCGGTTTATTAAGTCCTCGAGGCTTTTGATTCATTATATCTTTTTCAGCTTTTTCATAAGAAAGACAAATGCTTGGAATTGAATCAGTTATAAGATCAATAAATAAGATATGTATCGGTAGTAAAATATTATAACCAAATATCATACTTATTAGAACTACAAATATTTCTGCAAAGTTGCTTGATAAAGAATAAACAATATTATTTCTTATATTTGCATATATTCTTCTTCCTTCTTCTACAGCATCAACAATAGTTGAAAATGAATCATCTAAAAGAATAACATCAGCAACATTTTTAGTAACTTCGGTACCAGTAATACCCATACCTATTCCAACATGAGCATCTTTTATCGCTGGAGCATCATTTACCCCATCTCCTGTCATTGAAACGACTTTTCCCATACTTTGAAATACTGTAACTATTCTTCTTTTATGTTCAGGAGTTACTCTAGCATAAACTGAATACTTTGTAATAACATCCTTTAATTCTTCGTCACTATAGTTATCAAGTTCACTTCCCAAAATACCCTCATTTGAAGTTTCAATTATATCGACACTTTTGGCAATACTAACAGCAGTATTTAAAGAATCTCCGGTTATCATTATAGGTCTAATCCCAGCTTTTTTACATTTTAAAACAGAAGATGCAACAGTTTTTCTAGGCGGATCAATCATTCCACAAATACCTACATAAGTTAAATTATTTTCATTATCAAGAAGTTCCTTAGACGTACTTATTTCTTTTTTTACTTCTTTATAGGCAAAGCCAATAACTCTTAATGACTTATCAGACATTTCCTTTTCTTTTTTCAATATTTCTTCTTTTTCTTTATCTGATAAATTACAGTTTTTTAATAAGTTTTCTAAGCTTCCTTTTACTAATACGTATAATCTTTTATCATTACTAACAAAAGTACTCATCATCTTTCTAGAACTATCAAAAGGTGCATCAATAAGTCTTTGATACTCATCATTAATTTCTTTTATTTTTGTTTTTCCAATATAATTAAGTAAACTTATTTCAGTTGGATCTCCAATTTCTTCATCTCCTATAACCGCATCATTACAAAGAACAGAAATAAGTTCAAACATATTTTCATCAACCAAATTTGTTTTTAGAACCTTCATTTTATTTTCCGTAATAGTTCCAGTTTTATCTGAACAAATCACATCCACTGCACCCAAAGTTTCAACTGCACTTATTTGTTTTACAACTGTATTTTTTCTAAATAAAGCTGCTGCTCCATTTGATAAAGTAATTGTAATAACTGCAGGAAGTCCTTCAGGAATTGCTGCAACTGATAAAGAAACACATAACATAAGTATCTCAAGTATTTTATATCCATTTATAAGTCCATATATAAAAATAAACAAAATTATAATAAATATCAAAATAGTAATTTTTTTACTTAATTCTTTTATTTTAGTTTCTAATGGTGATTGTACAGTGTAAGGGGTATTTAAAGATACAGCAATAAGACCAATTTCAGAAAGCATACCAGTGGATACTACAACTGCCGTTGCTTTTCCATTTGTTATAACCGAACCACAAAAAAGCATATTAGTTCTATCTTGAATAATTTTTTTACCATCTAAAGTTTGAGCGTTTTTACTTATAGGTAAAGATTCTCCTGTTAATGCTGATTCATCCACACTTAAATTGCTTTCATTTATGATTCTTGCATCACTTGTAACTTTATCTCCAGCTTCATAAATAACAATATCACCTGGAACTATTAAAGATGAATCTATTATATGAATAACTCCATCTCTTTTTACTTTACATTTTGAAACAGAATATTTTTTTAAATCATTTAAAGTTACTTCAGCTTTTTCTTCTTGAATAAAACTCATAATTGAATTAATTAAAACAACAGCAAATATAACAATGGCATCTGTATATTCATGACTAAAAAAAAGACCATAAAAAGTTAAAAATACAGCAACAATTAAAAGAATAATAATCATTAAATCATTAAATTGTTCTAAAAATTTAAAAAGCCAAGATTTTTTCTTTTTCTCTTCCAATTCATTTTTACCATATTTTAAGATTCTAATTTCAGCTTCTTTAGAAGAAAGACCAGATTCACTTGTATTTAATTCATCAAATATATCTTCAATATTTTTATTATAAAATTGCATATTATTTCCTCTCTCTACAAAAAAAAGATTAATCTTTTATAATATGAATTAATCCTTTATCAAGTTCTTCTAAAGCCCTACCAATTTCTTTTTTTGAAACATATTCATTTTCTTTCATTTGAAAATGTTTTGTTTCTTGCATTTGTCTACTTCTTTTAGCTACAACATGTACTAAAATATATTTTGAATCTACATTCTTTAATATTTTATCTATTGATGGATAAATCATTCTTTTCACTCTCCTATGTTATTAATATACTATAAGTGAAAAAATATATAAATAGATTAGACACAATATTTACATATTAAAATGTGTTTATATTTTATAATATTCTTAATTGTTAAATTTGTACTATTTTTAACTATTTTCTTTTAAATCAAAATCTAATAATTCTTCACATATCTTTTCATAAATATCTTGTTCATGTTTAATCGTGTCAATTAAATACATCTTATCATTTTCATATTCTTTTAATCCTCTTAAATAATAAGATCTATCATCATCAAGTACAATAAAAGGAATAATATTATTTCTTAAACATTCTTTAAACATTATCATTCTACCAACGCGACCATTTCCGTCTCCAAATGGATGAATACGTTCAAAGTTAAAATGAAAATCAATTATATCTTCTATAGAAACTTGTTTTTTTAAATTATATGAATTTAGTAATTTGTCTAGTTCCTTTTCAACATTTTTTGGTTCAGTTGTTTTAGTTTCATTTATTACTCCTATTGTATTTGGTACTATTTTAAAACCTCCAACATTATATCTAGGATCATCTTCATCACTTGTATTTCTTTTTAGTACTTTATTCATTTCAATTAACATTTCTTTAGTTAAAAGCTTATCAACATTGTCAATCATATAATCAAATAATTTAAAATGATTTTTAGATTCAGTTAAATCATCAAGTTTTATTAATTCATCATTTTTAGAAATAAAAGAAGATGTCAAAAAAATAGCTTCAGTTTGTTCACTTGTTAATCTACTTCCCTCAATTTTATTTGAATTATAAGCAAAATTAACTTGTGAATAATGATATATATTGCCTTTAAATTTAGAACTTTTTTGTTTAATTAATTCATCTTTTAATTCTTGTACATTCATAAAAATTTTCCTTTCATCGTTTATTTAATTAAATCTAAATTTTCATTAATTATTATTGGTTCAAAACTAGCTATTTCATCAAATAACATTCCTTTTGGAATATCATGATATAAATATATTTTTTTGTTATTTTTAAATGCTTCATAGATTTCAATAAATGTAGCACCACCAATATAATTTTCAATATTATTTTTTTCAAAATTAATGCATAAAACAGCATCAACGCTTTTAATTTTTTCTTCACTCATTTTGAAAAGTTTTTGTACTAACTTTGCATGTGCCTCATATCCTTCATTCCATGCTTCTTTTGTTAAGTTAGGTGAGTCATATGTATTTGGCATTAATAATTCAAAGCCTTTACTTTCTAAGTAATCTTTTATGGGTTTAATTTTGTCATAAAAAGCTGCACTTGATATTATAAATATTTTCATAAAACCTCCACAAGTATTTTTTTAATAAATTTATTATATCATACAAAATAGTATTTTTATTTAAAACAAACATTAAAAAAACTTCTATTTCTAGAAGTTTTTACAACAAGGATCATATACGTTTTCACATGTATCACATTCACTCATTGTGTAACATGGTGTATAAGAATGTTTATAGATATGATGATTAACTATTTTAGTATGTATAGGCATTACGTGTGGAACTTCATGCACAATATATCTTTCACATACTCTTTCTTGTGGACATTCATAAACTGGAGGACATGCACAGTTTGGATAATTTGCTTGTGTATCATTATAATTACCCATTTGATTCATATCTATATTTTCTTTTTCATAACATCTTGGATTCATAATTGCCAATTCCTTTCTAGTTTATATTATGTAATAAACTAAAACTTGGTTATTATAAATTACTCATAGGTTTTTAATATCTTTTATACTTTTTACTTAACGTTATCATTTCGCTTAAAATTTCATTATTTGCATTACCATCATTTGCATATATTTCTAAAGATTTAAATGGAGAAAATGAATTTATTAAAAATTCTTTATTATGATATTTAACTCTATAAAAAGTATTTTCAAATTTTTTAACGGCATTTTCTTTCATCATTCTTTCTTCGAATGTAAGCCCATTTCCACCATTTTTGCTATTTTTTAAACATTTAGCATTCCATCTTGTTGGTAAATAATCTACTATCATAAATTTATTGAAACCCATATTTTTAAATAGCCAAATGAATAAGTCTAAAGCAACTACAAAAGAAGAAGTTACATTCATTATATTCGGGTATTGTAAATTTTCTATATCTACAGCTTCATTTACTTTATAGAGTGATCTATTTACTTTTTTAGCAAATTTATTTTCTTTATCCAATGTATCATCTCTTTGAATTGCATAAACGTAAACGATATCATCACATATTCCATATCTTATTACTGGAAAAATATATTCTTCATCATTTAATTTTGCTTTAAAGCAAATTGAATATGGAGTTTCATTAAATATTTTTTCTTTTTTAGAAGTAAACTCTATATTTGCTTTTAAAACACTTGAAAAACCCAAATCATAATTTTCAACAAATTCATTTTTTATAAATTCTATTCTTCTTCTTAAAAATTCTTCTGGATGATTAAAATCTTCTATACTTGCATTACTCCATAAAAGTGTCATTACCATTTTTTCTTTATAATATTCTTCTTCTGTTTCTCCATTTAATTCTTCAAAATATCTATCATCTTTATAAAAATTAACAGCCAAATTAACATATTCAACTAACAATTTATTAAATTCATCCATATTATTAATTATAAGTACTGGAATAAAATAATTATTTGATTTAACTGTTGCTGGAATTATTTTTTTTAGTTTCACATAAATAAGTTGAGAAACACATATTAAATTTAAATAAACAATCAACTGAACCAGCACTTGTTTCCTTTAATATATCATTATAAAAAGTATTTAATATTCTTATCATTTTAACCCTTCCTAAACTCAAAAAAACTTTTGTTATATTACCACAAACAATTATATTAAGCAAATTATTTTAAGTAATATTTTTTTATAATTATTTATATATATTATTATGAAAGGAAAATAAAATTGACTAATATTGTACTTATTTTTTATGATGTAATGAAGTTTATTGATAGCAGTGATAAATATAACGAATTTGTTCAAACAGTAAAAAATTTATCTATGATTGATTATCAAGTTTTTTCTTTAGTTAGTCATGATCGAGTAAATTTAGAAGAAATTATGAATGCTAAAAGAAAAGTACAAGATAATACTAGTTTTCAAATATTCTTTGAAAATAATTTTAAAATGAGTGATTATGCCATTTTAAATGACTATATTAATTCTTTAAAAGGTATTTATAATATAACTGGAGTTTATTTTGTAGATAGTTTACCTAACTTAGATGTTTTAAAAAGCATTCTTTATAAGAATTCTTATGAGCTATCAGCTGCTTATGGAAGCTCTGAATTTAAGTTAACAAAAAAACAATACGTTTAAGTATTGTTATAGGTATTTTTTTAGTTCTTCAACACTGCCTTCTTGCATTCTTATAAATTCTTTTGTTAAATCTTCTACTTCAACATCACTGCATTTATTATTAAATATTTTTCGACCTTCAATAATTCCCATGTTAGTTCCATTAAGAAGTAATTCAGCTAGTTTGGAATCACTTGTATCTGCAAGAGTATTCATTTCAATTCCTGACCAAAGCATTGCTTTTGATATTGGATTTGTAGTTTTAGGATCATCCACTTTGTCATATTTATAATAAAGTTTAGTTATTTTTCTAGATATTTCTTCGTATTTTTTATAAATATTTTCAACAGTATTTTTAAATTCTTTATCTTTTATTTTATCTTTAATCATATTTATGGAGTCCATTCCCATACAGGCTCCTTTATTTAATTCATCTAATATATTTATATTTTCTTCCATAATTATCACCATTTTTATTTTGTAATAATTTTATTTTTTTATACTATTTATTAACTTTTCCAGTTAAGTACATATTAATGTTATCTAATATAAATAAAATTATAAAAGTAGTTGTTATATAATTAGGTATTGTTAAAATATATGGTTTTAAAAATGGTATAACAACATAAGCTAAAATAACTGATGAAAAAGCCCATATTAAAGATACTTCTAAAGCAATATATTTTCCAATATTAAATTTAAATTTACGATAATCCCAGAAAGTCTTATGAAATACTTTTTCAATAAAGATACCTCCAATAAGTTCAATTAAAGTTAAAATAATCATCATTGATATACTTAATAAAAATGCTTTTTGATAACCTAAAATATAAATATTTTTTTGAATGAAATTATAAACTAACAATATTAAAACTGATCCAAATCCATATATTGGTGTCCATGGAAGTGAAAGAATACCACTTCCAGATTTTTCTTTGCATATAAAATTAAAAACACATTCCATAATATAACCGAACATTGAAAATATAAAAAAGATATTTATATAATAAAACATTTAATCACCATTATTATTATTTTCATAAAATAAAAAATAATAACAAAAAGGCATCATTATCACTAATGATGTCTTAATCTATCATAATGTATAGCAAGAACATGAAGTTTATAATCTTCTTCTACTTCACTATCTTGAAGTTTTAAATTTTCATAAGTAGAATTCATTTCATCTAAAGAAAGTTCTTTTATTGGACATCTTGGATATAATAAATCTGCAGATGAATCAGTAAATAAAGCATTAGCAGCAAGATCTAAAACTTCACTATCTCTTCTTAAATATGCATGATAATCTCCACCTATAAAAGTATAAGGCATATAAGATAAAACTACTTTATATTCAGGATTTTCTGTAACATATTCTTCACTAACTTCAAAGCATCGACCACATAGACTTTGATTAAATATTTTATTTGCAATTACTTCACTTGCTTTATAAACATTTATAGTCCCTAAAACTGTATTAACTTTAAATAAAGGACCATTATTCTCAATACTATTTACTCCTGGCCATAATGTAGGTTTAACAGTCTGATATCTTCTTTTATCTCTTTCTAGTAAAAAAAGATCATATATGGCATTACGAATAGAAAAAGCATAATTAAAATTATATTTTTGTAATATTTCATCTAATTCTTTTACTTCACCAATCTTCTTTAAATAATAATATCCATTAAGTAAATGATTTAAATTATAAAAAGGCAATTTATATACATCAAAATATAAATTATTCTTTCTTAAATATTCATTAATAACCTTTTTAGCCATAGCGTCATTTTTATATTTAACACTATCTACTCTTTTAAATTCATAACCCATTAAGTCATCCATTAACATAATAACCCCTCTTTTTTTCGGTATATTATAGCAAAAAAATACCATAATGTAAAATTTTTCATTATGGTATTTAATTTTTTATAAAAAAAAACTAACATTTCTGTTAGTAATTTATTACTCTCAAATTTTTAAAATTTCGAGATCCTTTTCAATATGGTGCCGACTATAGGACTTGAACCTACGACCTACGCGTTACGAGGGCGTTGCTCTACCAACTGAGCTAAGTCGGCATAACTACATTAATAATATACATAAAAAAGGAGCAAAAGTAAAGTCATACTTAAGCTCTAATTTTAAATGTTTTACCTGCGTACTTTTTAACTAAAAATAAAGAAATAATAACATAAATTCCACTAAAAATTAAAACTACTGTTGTAAATATTTGAATATCTATTTTTATTTGACAAGCGTAATAACATATAAAATAAGTCATCATATTTATTATTTGAAAAGTTCCACCTTTAATATCACTACTAGCATTAAATGGTTGTAATAAATAATATATAACAATATTATGTACTGAAAAAAATATACTCATAGCATTTATACTTAAAAATACTAATATATAATCATTTAATGAATAATTTTTAGAAACTATTAAAAGAATAATAATACAAAAAGATAAAGTCATTGAAGGAATTAAATTCATTTTTATAATACTTTTTAATCTTTCTTTAAACAAATTAAGTATTACTTCCCTTTCTTTATAAAAACTAAAAGTTAACATGGCTGAATCACAATTCATAAAAAATATTTTTGCTACTCTTAATCCTGTATTAATATAATACATTATAAATAAAAATGCTGGAATAATTGTTAATATTTTTTCGTTAATTAAAGATTTCATTTCATCAATAAAAATAGTAGTTCCTAAAATCACTAAAAACATACAAAATATAATAATTGTAACTTTTTTTATAAATCTATATAAAACCTTATTATGTCTTTTAATAAATAGCTCATTAAAATATGCATAACCATTTTTTTTTGAAGTAAATTTATGTTTATCATCTAACATACTAAGTGCAACTGATTTATTAATTTCTGTTCCATTAATATCAATAGTATTCATATTATCATCATTTAAAATAACTTTATAAATTGCATAATAGTCATTAAAATTATATATACATTTAATTGATTTTATTAGTAGTAATATAGAAATTATCATGAAACCAATATATATTTTAATAGATAAACTTATATGTAATAAAGGTAATAAATAAGCTAAAATAAATGATGGAATTATAATTAACCACTTTAAAATATCTTTATGTTTTATATCTGCTATAAATTTATTTTTTTCATATCTTTTTAAATAAAAAGCTCCGGTATTTATTTTTATACTACCTATAAAAATTGGAATTATTAAAGAAGTAATAGGATTTAATTTTAATATTAAACTAAAGGTAATTATTGGTGGTATAAATCCTAATATACTTTTAAAAATATTATAAAAATAATTTGAAATAGTATATTTTTTAGAATCCATTTTCATAACCATCAAAGCATAATATTTGTCATTAGAAGGTTCAAACATAAAAGTATTTAAATAAGAGCCAATAATAGACATAAAAAACATAATATTGAAAAAATCATTTATTTCATATAAATTAATTGTATTTAAAACTAAGTATACAAATAAAAACATGTAAATGAATTTACCAAGAAACATCTGAATGATTTCATAAAGAAAAGCTATAATATATCCAAATTCTTTAAGACCACTTGCACCATAAACTGCATCTGGAATTAATTTCTTTATTAATGGAATTTGCTTTATAGCATAAATAATTGTATTAACTCGATAAGCTATTCTTAATTTAAAAGATAAAATAAAACTATTCTTCATAATTACATTCATCCCTTAATTTATCAATAATAGTACTTTTTAGTTCTTGATTTGTAAGATGTTTTTTATCAATCATTTCTAGTACCCCATTTGATAAAAGCACAATTTCATCACATAACGATAAAGCAAGTTCCATAATATGCGTTGAAAAAATTATTATTTGATCACTCTTTAAATCTTTAAGTAAATCTTTCATTTCTTCTTGTACAACAACATCTAAACTTGTTAAAGGTTCATCTAAAAGCAATACATTTGGTTTAAGAATTATATTTATAAGCATTTGCATTTTATTTTTCATACCATGTGAGTAATCTTTAAGAAGTTTATCACGATCATCTTTTTCTATTTTTATTAAATCAAAATATTCATCAATTGTTTTTAAGCCATTAATTTTATTCTTATTGATGTCTAAAAAAAATTTTAAAAATTCTCTTCCTGTTAAAAAAGAAGGAACATTGGGTGTTGATATTACATAACCAATATCAGAAGGATTTAAATCCCTTTTTTCTTTATTTTCTTCAATATAAATATCTCCACTTGTTTTTTCTATTTCCGAACTAATAATATTAAAAAGTGTTGTTTTACCTGCTCCATTTCTTCCGAGTAAACCATAAATTTTTCCTTTTTTAAAAGTAAAACTAGCATTTTTTAATACTTCTTTTTTATCAAAATTCTTTACTATATTATCCACAATTAATTTCATACAAACTCACCTTTCATTAAATGATATAAAAAAAGAGTACCCCTTAATAATATTATTAACGACTACTCTTTTAATTTCTTTTATTTTTATAAATTTTTCTTATTATTTGATTTTCCAACTGCAATTATTGCATCAGATAATAATAAATATAAATCTTTCTCTTTTAAATATTGTTTTTTTCCATCTTCATATTCTTGATATATTTCTTCAATAATTGTTGCATCTTTTGTTTTTAAATAACTATTAATAAGCATTTCGATATAGTCAATTTCATCTTTAAAAGAACTACTAAATTCTGGTCCATAAGTTGTTATAAATGCCGATATTTCAGAAATATGAGTTAAAACTCCAAACATATTATAAAATTTTTTTTCGTTTTCTTGTTCATTATTTGCCATTTTTAAATTTCTCTCCTTTAAAATAATACTTTTTTCAGTGTTCAATAATATAACATACTTTATTATTAAGGTCAAATTTGTTAACTATTTTATGATTGCAATATTTTTTTCATATGTTATAATAATACCCACAATTTTAAAGGAGGAAAACTGGTGATTAATATTAAATTAAATAATTCGACTATTATACTTGCTCCACTTACTGAAGAAGAAGCAAAAAATAATTTTGGATTTGCAGAACTATATGTATTATATATAAATCCACTTAAAGAAGTTGAAATTGGAATTCCTGATATGGAAAAATATGATTACTCTCTTGGTAATATGCATGGAATCAAAAATGCTACAAAAAAAGCCTATTTCTTTAATGGAGGAAGCTTTTTAAAAATGAAAGCTTCTGAAGTGACTGATCGTCCTATTTATGAAGTTTTGTCTACCGATGATAGAAAAGTTGTTGCTTGCAGTATTATTAACGATGTTAATATAGGACTTACAGATGTTTTAAATGGTAAATTTCAACCTGAAGAAAATAAAATTAACAAATTAGGATTATAATTAACTTAATTAAAAAATTCACACCAGAATGTGAATTTTTTTCTTAAATTGTAAAAAAATAATTATTTCTAATGATAAAATAAATATAGAAATTGTGAATATTTTATTGTTAGTGAATAAACTAATAATTTTACTAAAATTTACAATAAAGAAAAAAATATAAATTAGATTTACTAGGTCTAATTTAATGATAAAAAGGAAAAACATGAGAAATTTAGAAGGTATTAAATTAATTGAAGTATAAGAATCCAAGCTAGAGAAAAAGTCAATTGGAATATCTGATGAGAAAGATAATACTTTAAGCAAAGAAGAAAATGATTTTGGTGACTGTTTTCTAACAGAGGAAGAAAGATTAGAAATTCTAAAAAATGAATTGTCTAAGAAACCAATTTCTGAAGAAATAGAAACTTACGATGGCTGTGTAAAATTAGGCAAATAAAAAGAACTTAAAAAAGTTCTTTTTTACTTGGTTAAATTATTTGAGAAAATCATATTCTAAAATTCTTTTATTAAAGTGCTTTAATTTCCATTTTTTGTTGAAATAATGTAATCATAGCAGAATTAATTTCTTCTGGAGATACACCATCATTTATCATTCTTTGATACTCTGCTTGTACTTCATTAAAAGTATCTGCTATAGGTCTAATTCTTTCATTCGATAAATTCCATAAAATATCAAAATCATTAGTTGCTTCAACAATATCTTCATAATAATATCCACCTACAGCTTCTGACACTTCTTCTGCAAAGCAACAAGCACCTAAGATAACATCTTCACCAGTTTTTACATCCTTACACATAAAATGAAAAATCGGTGCGCCATTATAATTTCTAGGCATTCTTTGAAAATGATCATAATATAATAGTTTTCTTTCTACAGATTGTTCCATATATTATTAACCTCCTTGTGGTTATCTATTATAACATATATTTTGATTTTTTAATCATTTACTTATTAATATTTTTAGAATTTGAAACACTTAATCATTTTACATATGCTAATTGATTATGTTAATTTATAAGTGCTATATTAAATTGTCAAAATAAAACTACTCTCAATTTAATTTGAAAATAGTTTTTTAGATTCTGTAATTATATAAAATTGTTATTAATATTTCTTGTATCTAGAACAAACGTTTATTATAATGTTAACGGATACATTTGATTAACCACAATCAATTGTATACTTTTTATTTTATGCAAGTTTCCTTGACATATTCATGTTAACATAAAAACGACTTGTCAAAAAGTCGTTTATTTACTCAAAAAATTCGAGTTTATTATCAATATGGTGCCCATGGTCGGACTCGAACCGACACGATATTGCTATCATTGGATTTTGAGTCCAACGTGTCTACCAATTCCACCACATAGGCATACATAGATTATAACATAATAAATACAAATTTGTATATAAAAAACAACTAATTCTCTAGTTGTTCATTTTCTTTATAAGTTGATGAAAATAATTCTACATCATCATTTTCTTTTGTTTCTTCTATTTCTATATTTGGTAAATCTTCAATAGTTGCAAGTCCAAAATAATCTAAAAACTCACTTGTTGTTTTATAAAGATTAGGTCTTCCAGCAAGTTCTGATTTACCTACTTCTTTTAATAAACCTTTAGCAACTAATTTTCTTATAATTTGACCACTTTGTACTCCTCTTATTTCAGATACTTCTGGATTAGTTATTGGTTGATTATAAGCTATTATTGCTAAAGTTTCTAATGCTGCTTGACTTAATTTATTTGTTCCTGGATTAACAGCTAAAGATTCATAATATTTTTTATGTTCTTGTTTAGTAGTTAATTTAAATGCATCTCCTAAATAAGATATTCTTAATCCTCTATCTTTAGCTTCATAATTTTTCTTTAATTCTTTTAGTAAATTTTTTACTTCTTCTTCACTTATTTCCATTATTTCTGATAAAGTTTTTAAATCACAGCCTTCATCACCCATAACGAAAAGTATTCCTTCAAGTATTCCTAGTTGTTCCATATATTCACTTCATTTCTATTGATATTTCACCAAAATTATTATCTTGTTTAATAAGTATTTCTCTATTTTTAGCCATTTCTAAAATTGATAAAAAAGTTACTACTACATATGGTTTAGTTAACTCTTCAAATAGTTCTTCAAAATGACAACTTTTTTTTGTTTTTAAAATATTACGTATTTGATTAGTTCTTTCTTTAACACTAAGTTCTTTTTTCATTATCTTAGTATTAAGTGGTTTATTAAGTTTTTGTCTTGATAAAAATAATTCAAATGCATTTATTAAGTCATCTATATCATTTTCTCCGTAGTTTAATTTTTCTTCTTGTTTAAACTCACTTAAATCACTTGGAAGTTTTGTATAAAATTCACTTCTCTTATCTTCTAAATCTTTAAAAGAATCTGTTATTCCTTTTATTCTTTCGTATTCAATTAAACGATTTCTTAAATCTTCTTCATTATTGAATTCATATTCATCATCTTCTTCATCATCATTTTTGTTTAAAAGAAGCTTACTTTTTAAATGAATTAATTCAGCTGCCATTACCAAGTATTCACTTGAATCATCCATTGAAAGATCTTTATTATTATTTATAAAATCTAAATATTGTTTAGTAATACTTTCAATATTAATATCATAAATATCCATTTTACTACTACGTATTAAATGTAGTAATAAATCAAGTGGACCTTCAAAATCGTTTATACAAAAGTTTGGAATCATTTACAATCAAATCCTTTTCCTGTCATAGCGTAATGAACTTTTTTAACATTTGTATCTTTAACATAATAATTATAATCAACTACCTTAGTAGGTACAGTTGATTTTTCTAAATCAATATCTGCTTTATATAAAAGTCCATCACTTGTTTCTTCTAAAGTAGCAAGTTTTCCCATATTTGTAACAAGCTTATCATATTTAGATTTCTTATTTAAATATTCTTCATCAGTTAATCCATTTTTAGTTATAACTTGAGTATCATCTATACTTATAAGTTTATCATTAGCAAAAGTATATTCAATTTCTCTTGAATCTTTTTTACAAGTTATACTGCCAATCCCTGATTCATCAGTTTCTAGTTTATAATCCGGATAATCTTCATCTTTAAGTAAAACTATTTTTCCAACATAAGTAATATTACTATTAAAATTAGTTAAAGTTTTAAATTCAACTGCTTTTTCTTGATAATCATAAGTTCCAGTTAATTTAATTGCTGCAAGTTTACTATTATTATTACTTGATAATATTTCAAAATAATATTCATCTTCATCTAAATTAATAACATTATTGAAACTAGATATAGTCATTTTTACAGTGTTATTATATAAAGAAAAATTCTTTAATACGATATTTCCACTTTTCATAACAGTTGTACTTAATAAAGATTGTTCTTTTGAACCATCTAGATAAGTTTGACCAGTTGTAATATTTTCACTTGTACCAGAACTACCATTTAAGAATTTATATAGAACACTGTTTTCATCTTGCATCATACTATTAACAATTGGTAAACCTATTAAAACAATTATAAATAAAATAGCAAGTTCGATTACTATCATTGGTCTTCCTATTTTTTCTTTTCTTAATTCACCAATTACTTCTGCTTGTACAGTTCTTGGATCAGTGTAGTTTTCTTTTTCTACATTATCTTTTTCTTCTTGCATACTTAATCCCTCTATCCTTAAAACAATTATATCAAAAAAAATAGAAAAGTTAAACTTTTCTTTTCTATTTAAATATTCTTAAAACTTAGGCATGTTACGAGTAATATCTTCATTTTCATATTCATCAAATTTACTCATAACCTCTTCTACTAAAGTTCTTACTGCACCATTACTTAATAAGTATTTTAGAAATATCCATGAGTTTTTATATTTTTTTGCTTGTTCTCTTTTTTCTTCGTC
>CAKONX010000023.1 GCA_934098345.1 uncultured Bacilli bacterium | reverse complement strand
ATTAAAAGCCGTTTTAAATGAAATCAAAAAAAGTGAAGGCCAAATAATTATGTTTATTGATGAAATACACATGATTGTTGGTGCTGGTGCTGAAGGTGGAATGGATACTTCTAATATTTTAAAACCTATGCTTGCTCGTGGAGAAATTCATGTAATAGGCGCAACTACTTTAAATGAGTATCGCAAATTCATTGAAAAAGATGGAGCGCTAGAAAGAAGATTTCAAAAAATAATTGTTTCTCCTCCAAGTGTAGAAGATACAATAACTATTCTTCGTGGCTTAAAAGAAAGATTTGAAATACATCATGGTGTTACTATTCAAGATAAAGCTCTTATTACAGCTGCTACTTTATCAAATAGATATATAACAGATAGATTTTTACCAGATAAAGCAATTGATCTAGTTGATGAAGCATGTGCAACTATTCGTGTTCAAATGGATTCAGTTCCAACAAGCCTAGATACTTTGACTAGAGATATTATGCGTTTAAAAATTGAAAGAGAAGCAATTAAAAAAGAAAAAGATGAACTTTCAAAAAAACGTGTAGAAGAAATTGATAAAGAGCTTGAACGTAAACAAGAAAAAGAAAACGAATTAAGAAGTGCTTGGGATAAAGAAAAGAGCATTAATGATAAAATAAAACAAAAGAAAAAAGAAATCGAAAGAGCTAAATTTGATCTTGAACAAGCAGAAAACGAATATGACTTAACAAAAGCTGCTAAACTTCGTCATGGAGATATACCAGCATTAGAACGTGAACTTGCTGAACTTAATAATTTAGAAAAAAATAAAATATTAAGTGATACAGTTACAAGTGAAAGCATAGCTGATGTAATAAGTAAATGGACTAATATTCCAATAAGCAAACTAGTAAGTGGTGAAAAAGAAAAACTTCTTAATCTTGAAGAAAACATGAAAAAGAGAGTTATTGGTCAAGATGAAGCTATAAAACTAGTAAGTGATGCTATTATTAAAAGCAGAAGTGGAATAAAAGATCCAAATAGACCAATTGGTTCATTTATATTCTTAGGTCCAACTGGTGTTGGTAAAACAGAAATTGCCAGAACTCTTGCGTATGAATTATTTGATGATGAAAAGCATATGATTCGTATTGACATGAGTGAATATATGGAAAAGTTCAGTGTTTCTCGTTTAATAGGTTCTCCTCCTGGATATGTAGGATATGAAGAGGGCGGAGAGTTAACTGAAGCAGTAAGAAGAAATCCTTATTCAATAGTTCTATTCGATGAAATAGAAAAGGCTCACCCAGAAGTTTTAAATCTATTACTTCAAATACTTGATGATGGTCGTGTAACTGATTCAAATGGACGTACAGTTGACTTTAAGAATACTATTATAATAATGACTTCTAACTTAGGAAGTGAACATATTCTAGATGGTAATACAAGTGAAGTTATGAGTGACGTTAAGAAATACTTTAGACCAGAATTTATTAATAGAATAGATGAAATAATTGTCTTTAATCCATTAACAAAAGATAATATTAGATGTATACTTGATAAATTAATTCATGAAATGGAAGATAGACTTAAAGATAACAATATTCATATTAAACTTACAGATAATGCTAGAAACTATCTAATAGAAAATGGATATGATATTACATACGGAGCTAGACCTCTAAAACGTTTATTAAGTCGAACTGTCGAAACAACTATTGCAAAAGTATTAATTAATGGAGAATTAAAATTTGGTTCTACATTAGTAGTTGATTATAAAAATGATAAGTTTGATGTAACAATTAAGGATAACTAACATTAATGGTTATTCTTTTTTTGTTTAATAAATTGTAAACTTTTACACAAAATAAAAATATATTATTAAAATACAACAAAAATATTGTATACTTATTATAGAATGGTGTGTGTAAAAATGAAAAGAAAAAGTGCAATAGTGATTGCAATTTTAATAATGTCTATTGGATTTGCAGCGATTAGTACAACTTTAATAATTAATGGAAATACCAGTGTAAGTGAAAATACAGATGATTTTTCTGTTATTTTTACTGCAGCTTCATTAGATGGAACTGATGTATATACAAATGTAATAAGCCAAGACAAAAAAACAATAACATTTGAAACAAGTGATTTAAAGTCTTTAAATCAATCTTCAGTACTAAATTATGAAGTAACAAATAATTCAGCAAACTATGATGCTGAAGTACAAGTAAATTGTAAAGTAAAAGATGGAACTACAGCAAAATATACAAGTATAAAAAATGAACTAAAAGGAAATGCAACAGTTATAAAAGCAAAAGAAACACTAAATGGAACATTAACAGTAACCTTAAACAAGGTAGCTACAGAAGAAGTAAGAGAAGAGTATGTATGTACACTTACACTTAATGCAGTAGAAAGAGATACAATTGGAGTTGCTTCAATAAATTTATATAATATGATAAAAGATAATGCAGATACAACAACAGTGATAGATTATAAAGTACGTTCAGGAGTAAGCAGAACAAATGGAATATATACAACAACTGCGACTGTGGGTAACAAACCAGTATATTACTATAGAGGAGATGCAGATAAAGTAAATAATAATATAATATTTAATAATATGTGTTGGAAAATAATAAGAACAACAGAAACAGGTGGAGTAAAATTAATATTTAATGGAACACCTACGGATGGTAAATGTGAAATTCAAACAGGAACATCAACTCATATCGGAGGAAGCGTATTCAATGAAAATTCAAACGATAATGCATATGTAGGATATATGTATGGAACAGCAGGAAGCGATGCTTATGAAGCAACACATGCAAATACAAATGATTCAACAATAAAAAAATATATTGAAAATTGGTATAGTCAAAATTTTGATGAAACTGCAACTAGTAAATTAGAAGATACAGTATTCTGTAATGATAGAAGTACAAAAGCATATGATGCAAATACAATAGGAGATACATCAAAATCATCATATGGTTCATTGGGATATGGAACAAATGCAACACTGTATGGAGCAGCACATCGATCATCATATTGGTCATCTAATCCAAATCCAAGTTTAGTGTGTCAAAATAACAATGATAAATTTACAGTAGACAATAAAACTGGAAACGGAAAGCTAACATACCCAGTCGGATTAATAACATTAGATGAAGTAATATTTGCAGGAATTAATACATATTATTCCAATACAAATGATTATCTAGATACAACAAATTATTTATATACAAATCAGCATTATTGGACATTTTCTCCAGTTGCTGTTGGGGATGGTGATGTTGCTATTGGCAATGTGCTTGCTTCTGGATATGTGTCTCGCGGTTTTGTGAATCGTGTTCATGGCGTTCGTCCTGTAATTTCTTTAAAATCTGGAACAGGTGTTGAGCCAGCTGGTGAAGGAACAACTACGAATCCATATGTAGTAAGATAAACTTTAATTTTAAGATAACTACGGTTATCTTTTTTGTTTTCTAAATCAAAATTATACGTTATAATTAAATTAGAAAGAGTGTGAGTTATGAAAAAGAAGGTACTGATTATTTCCTCCATTTTTTTAACAATATCAATTATCATTTTATTATTTTTGATATTAAATAAAAATAATAAAAAAGAAAGTGTAGAAAGAAAAATTGTATCTACAATTATAATGGATATTAATCCAAGCATTAAACTCGAATTAGATGAAAATGATGTAGTTATTAATGCAAGTGCTTTAAATAATGATGCATCAGTTATTGATACAGATGATATAAAAGAAAAGGATTTAAAAACAGCAATAGATATTATAAATAATAAATTAATTGAAACCGAATTTGTTAAAGAAGAAGTAACTATCCTTATAAATGTTGATGGTAAAGTTTCTTCATCATCAGTAAAAGAAATTATATCTGATAATTTTAAAGAGAAAAATAAAAATGCACAAATTATTGAAACTTATATAACTGATGAAGCTAAAAAAATAAGTGAAGAATATAATATATCAATTAATAAAGCAGCATATATTGAAAGTATTTTAAAACAAAACTCAGAATTAAAAGTTGAAGACTTGAAAGATAGAAGTATTACAGAAATTAGTAATGCTAAAGAAGAAAAAATAACTACTGAAGTAACAACAAAAGAAGCAGCAACAACTACAAAGAAAACCACTACTAAAACTAGTTTATCTATACCAAGTGATCCAACGGATACTAGTGGAGTCTGGTGTACATATAATAAAAATAAACCAAGAACATCAAAATTTGATTATCCTGCAGATATTGGACTTTCTAAAGCAACTGAATATGCAAAAACAGCAATTAACGCTAGCAGTTTAGGTATTAAAAGCTCACAAACTCATAGAGTAGATGATAAACGTAGTTCATATTGCCTTTCATATCAATTCATGGGCTATAATGATGATAACAAATACTATGTAACAATTGATTCAGTAACTGGTAATGTTATTGAGCAAAAAGTAGTTCCAATGGATAAACCAAAAATTACTGAAGGAGAAGCAAAATCTATAGGAGTAAACAAATTTGGAATTGATCCATCATCCTGTGATTTTGTTCAAGCATATTTTGATATAAAGAATGGGAAGCTTAGATATTCTTTTGCATCTAGATGTTCTGGAACATATTATAGTTTAGAAATAGATGCTATGACTGGTGCAGTTTCTAATGAAAGAACATGGACATAATTAATGAATACAGAATTATTAATAAAAATATTTGAAAAAGCTAATGCTAAATTCTTAAGTAAAGATATAAATCTTATTGAATTAGATGTTTCTGAAAGAAGTTGGTATAGTAGATTTTCAATATATTTAGAAGAAACTTTAAAAGATAATAATATAACTGGATATTTTGTTGATACAGAATATAATCGTAACGGAAATAGGCTTAAAACTATTTTTGATGACAATAATTCAGAAATAATCAACGTCACTTGCGATATTATTATTCATAGTAGAGGAACAAACTTAATACAAGATAATCTTATTTGTATAGAAATGAAAAAGTCGGATGCATCAAAAGAAGAAAAAGAAAATGACAAAAAAAGACTCAAAATATTAACTAAAAGTAGTTATGATTCTATTTGGAGTGCTGATGGTAAATGCTTACCAAAGCATGTCTGTAATTATCTTTTAGGAGTATATTACGAGGTTGATAAAAGAAACAATAGAATAAAAATTGAGTATTATAAAGAAGGAAAAGTATTTAAAAGCAAGATAATTAATTTTTACTAATTTAAAATACTTTAATAAGTGGTTATAAAATGTATGGAGCAATTATTGGTGATTTAGCTGGAAGTATTTATGAATATCAACAAACTAAATAAATAAAAAATATTAATATAGATGAGTTAATTCCTTCTAACTCATTTTTTAGTGATGATACTATTTTGACTATTGCAATACTTGATGCTATTTTAAATGAATGCAAATATTTAGAATATTTAAAAGAATATATAGTTAAATATTCTAATTACAAACCAGACTTTTATCCTTATTTTAAAACGTCTTTTTCTCCTAGCATTATAAAATGGAGTAGAAATGAAACTAATGGAACGAGCATTGGAAATGGAGCAATGATGAGAATTTCTCCAGTCGGTTATATGTTTAATACAGAACAAGAAGTAATAAAGAATGCTTTCTCAGCAACAATACCTACTCATAATACCAGTGAAGCTCTTTTTTATGCAACTAAAATAGCTTTAATGATTTACTATTTTAGAGTTGAATACAGTAAAGAAGAAGTTATTAAAAAACTTAATCTAAAAATTGAATATGTTCCATTTACTAAATTTAATACTACATGTAAAGTAACTTTTGGAAATGTTCTATATGCTATATTTAATTCTAATAGTTTTGAGGATGCAATAAAACAAATTATTTATATGGGAGGAGACACTGACACTAACGTAGCAATAGTCGGTTCAGTTGCTGGAGCAATTTATGGAGTTCCTCATGATTTAATAGAAACTGTAAATAAAAAAATTCCCAATGGGTTTGTAAAAATCTTAACGAAATCTAATTATAATAAAAGATAAATATTATCTACTAAATGTATATTTACAAAATATAACACTTGATATAAAATAAAACATGAAAGAGGTGTAAAAATGCCTGCAGTAAAAAAAGTAACTAAAGAAGATATAATAAATGCTTCTATAAATATTATTAGAGAATCTGGAATAGAAAAACTATCAACTAGAAATATTGCTAGCAAATTAAATTGTTCAACTCAACCAATTTTTTACCATTATTCTAATATGAAAGAATTAAAAAAAGATGTTTTAAAAGAAATATCTAGTTTGTTTGATAAAGCAATGTTAAGAAGTAATTATGATAAACCAGCATATAAAGATATTGGAAAAAATTATATAGCGTTTGCTAGAGAAGAACCTGCTTTATTTCATCTTCTTTTTAATAGTAATATTAATGATGAAGTATTATGTTTTGTAGACTTAAATGGTACTAATGAAATTATTGGAGAACTTATATCAAAACAAACTGGTTTAACTAAAGAAGAAGCTAAGTATTTTCATTTAAAAATGTGGTTATTTGTAAACGGAATCGCATCTTTAGTTGCTAATAATACTTTTAATTTTAGTGATGAAGAAATAGATACACTTTTAGGAGAACAATATATGTCAATGATATTATTTGAAGTTCAAAAAGGAAATGCTAAAAAAGAAATAATTGATTTTTATATGAATAATAAACTTAAACCTAAAAAGAATGATAATAATGAGTAAATATAAAACACTTTGGGAATATATCAAAAACAATGGAGAAGAAAACCTAATTCTCAGTTTTAATGATATTGAAAATATATTAGGTTTTCCAATTGATCACTCATTTTTAAAATATAAAAATGAAATTAATGATGCTGAATATGTTATAACTCATTTTATGAAAGCAAAAATTATTAATGTTGCTAATAATTTAGATAAAATTATCGGTATTAAAAGAAGCAGTTTTAAATCAATATGTGTAAGATTTGGTAGTATTAAAAAAGTTTATGAATTAAATTAAATATTTTAATGATTATTGTAAATAGGAAATTATATTGTTAAACTTAGTAGAAAAGAAACAAGGTGATATTATGTCAAAGATATCTAATGTTATATTAATGCTTGAATATTTAGAAAATGGAAGAAAATATAGCATTAAAGAATTATCAGAGAAATTAGAAGTATCAGAAAGAATGGTAAGAGTATATAAAGAAGAACTAGAAAAAGCTGGAATTTATATAGATACTTTAATGGGGCCATATGGTGGATATGTATTAAACCAAAGTGTAAGAATCCCTTCTAGAAAATTTACTAAATCAGACTATGAATTTTTGAAAAATTTAAACGTAGATGAAAAAGACAGAGAAAAACTTCAAATTATTGCTGATAAAGTGCATGGTGTTTATTTTGATTAAACGAATGAAAAATTAGAATTAAAAGATAACATAAAAAATTGTTATAATATTTTAGCACGAGCAATAAAAGAAAAAAGAAAAGTAAAAATAAATTATTATTCATATACTCAAGGAAATCAAGACAGAGTTATTAGACCTTATGATCTATTTTTATATAATACTGGTTGGGGTTGTGCAGCTTTTTGTGAATTAAGAAATGATTTAAGACATTTTGAATTAAAAAGAATAAACGAAATTAAATTACTAGATGAAAAATTTTAAGTAGACGAAATATTTCCTCTTTAAGTGATATTTTTTACTTGAGGAGGATTTTTTATGAAAAAGAATATGGAAGAAAATTTTAAAAAGTTAGATGATAGGTTATATGATGCTTTATACAGAACTGATTTAGAAAAAATTCGTTATGAATTAAAGAAGATAAATGAACCTATTTTAGTTACTGGAGTTGGAGGATCAAGTGTTGTTGCAAATTATGCGGCAGGAATACTAAATAAGAAAAATAATATTATTACGAGGTGTGTTGAACCAAGAGATTTTAAATACTTAAATACTAATGGATATAAATCTGTAATAGCTTGTAGCTATTCTGGAAATACTTCTGGAATTAAACTAGCGTTTTCAAATGCTATGGAACATTATTTATTTGCTGGAAGAGAAAGTGAATTAGATAACGTTACTAGTTTAACTTATAATTGTAAAGATAAAGAACATAGTTTTATATCTTTAGCATCTACATTAATTCCTTGTGGAGTTTTACTCAGTTATTATTATGATAATATTAGAGATTATATAGATTATATATTTGATAATACGGACCCATATACATTTGATTTTGATGTTAGCTGTGATGTTTTTGAAATATTTTCAGGTTTAGAGACTTCAACAGCTAGCAAATATTTAGAATCTACCATGGTGGAAGCAGGAATAGGTGTCCCAGCAATACATGATAAATATTCTTATTGTCATGGAAGAAGTACATTTTCAACTACGAATAATAATATAGCTATATATTTTAATTTAAATACTGAATTAGATAAAGTATTATTGCGAGAGTTACCTAAGTATTATAAAGATGTAATTAAACTTGATTCGAAAAATACACCTATGTCAGAATATATTCTTCTAATTAAATGTATGTATTTAACTAAATATATTGCTGAAATGAAAAATAAAGATTTATCAGGTGTTGATTATAGCCCAATAGTCAAAAAAATATATTATTTCAATGGTTCAGTATAATATAAGAAAATAGATTACTTTTTAATCTGTTTTTTTTATGCTAAAATAAGTGTATATTTTATAAATGAGGTAATAAACATGAACATTAATGAAAATATTATGATTTTAAATGGTAAAAAAATTGAAATATGTGAAATAGACCTAGATAAAAGTGCTTTATATGTAGCTGATAAAAATGATAAATACCGTTATTGTGTACATATATACAATTGGGATGAAATACATAAAGTGCCAATAGGAGAAAAGCATGATATAGAATTTAATGAATACAATTTCTGCGAAAATGGGGAATCTGCTCTTATATGGCCAACTACTTGTTATATTGAAAAAACAACTATTAATTCTATAAGATTTTACTTTAAGTTTGATGATTTTACTGATGCATGTTATATGAATATGAGAGGACATTTAGATACAAAGTTAGAGTCTTTAGAAATTAATGTAAATGTAGAATATGAATTAGGAGAAAATTATGAAAGTAGTATTAAAAACAAATGAATATGGTACAAAAGATATTCACTTAATTGAAGAAAATAAAACTTTATCAATCGTGTTTGCTGGAACAGGTGATCTACACTGGATTATTAAAAATAATAAAATAGATAAAGACGAAGAATATTCATATGATAGTTTTGAAATTACAAAAGAAAATTACCAAGTATACTCTTTATTTGAAAAACTATTCTATGATATTAAAAATATAAATATTTTTGATAGAGAATGTGAATTTCCACCATATGTAGAAACAGATGAAGAAAAGGAATATTATTTAGAAGAACAAGAATTAGAGAAAAAAAGATATAGAATGTTTAATATGGCACATTATAATGATTTATATAATGATGAAGAAAAAATAATTACTTGGGTTTCTGATGAAACTGGATTCGAAGTAGCAAATAAAGTTTTAATTCATAAATTAGAAAATAGATTTTTAATAGAATTTAAAACTCAACCTTACGTTGAAGGTTATGAAAGAGAGAATAATTTTTTAGGAATAATGGGAATTAGATTCCGTAATTCAGGAAGTAGATATAATCCTTTTAATATAGTATTTATGAGAATGTTTAGAAAAATGCAAAACATTGATGATATTAATGATTATGGACATCAAATCCATATGGAAGAATATTTATATGAGAGAAACAAAATAAAAAAATTGAGTTTTAGTTCAAATAATAAATAGAAAAAAGAAAATCATATTATTATTGAAGACACATGCATCAATTGAGATAATACTTATGAAATTATAAATAGTTATATTCAAAACTAAATTAAGAGAAGTAAAAGGAGAAGTATGAAAAAAGAAGTAAATAAAAAAAGTATTTTAATTGGATGTATGTTAATATTAAGTATATTATCCATTACATTACTTTCTATAAACAATAAAATAAATTCAAATTTAAAAGAGAAAAACGATAATAAAATTCAGGAAATTGAGACTAGTAATTTAGATGACTTTGAAACAACAATATCAGAAGAAAATAGTAAAAAAACAAATGATGTTGTAAGTAATGATAATAGTAAAATAGAAAATGAGAAAAATACTACTGAACACATTGAAGCAGATAGAGGAAATGAAAAAAAATCCAATAGCGGAAATAGTGATAAAGAAATAAATAGTACAACTAAAATAAATCAAACTAAAAATAATATGACAACAACAGCAACTGAAAAAAGTACAACAACAATAAAAACTCAAGAACAAGCAAATAATGAATTTAGAAATAAATTACTTTCTAAATATAATGTTATTGTTGGGTATAAAGATGAAGTTGATGGAGTATATAAAAACTCTTATGCTTCACCTAGAAAAATTTATGATGATGAAGTAATTAGTTATAATTTAACTAAAATTGAAGATGCATTGAAAAAATATCCAAAATCATTTTTTAGTGAAATAAAAAATAAATGGAAACCTATTTCAATTTATTTGGTTGACTATATTAATGGTTATGCAGGAGGAGTTACTGATAATAACAATAGTTCAACATTAGTAATTTTAATTGTAGCAACGCATTCTCCGAAATCTTCTATTTTGGAAAATACGGTACATCATGAATTAATGCATGCAATAGATTGCTATTTTACTTCAAAAGGAATCTATAGTAGTTACACTTTGGAACAAAGTATAGCAAAATATAATCCAGAAGGATTTAGTTATGGAGCTCAAGATAACAAATATGTTTATCTTTTAGATAATCCTTATTATTTTGTATCTAAATATGCTAAATCTGCATATAACGAAGATAGAGCAGAAATATTTTCTAATTTGATGTATAGAAGTACTGCACCGGCGTATTTAAAAGCTGGTCAGCCAATTAATGAAAAAGCAAAAGTAATAACAAACCAAATAAATCAAAACTTTACTTCTGCATCTTCTGGTAATAATAGATGGGATAAATTAGTAGCTCACTAGAAAAAAGTTGCTCTCTATATAATTAATATGCTATTATGAATGTACAAATACTAATGTATTTGTGAGGAGGAAATTTATGAAAAAAATTGTTATATTAATTGTTGTGTGCTTAAGTGTGTCTCTATGTTTAACTGGATGTAAGAGTTCTCAAAACAAAATAGATATAGGAAATGAATCAAAAATCAATATTTCACAAACAGATGTTATTATGTCTGTTAAAAAAGGTACATTAACAAATAAAGGTGCTACTATCGTTTTAACTAATGAAAGTGATAAAGATTATGAGTATGGTAGTCCATATGAAATAGAAGTAAAAAAGGATGGGAAATGGCATAAGATTAATGCCGAATTAAATTTCGATTTACCAGCTTTTATATTAAAAGCAAGTGAAAATGTAGAATTAGAATTAGATTGGGAAGATGGATATGGTTTATTACCAAAAGGGACATATAGAATTATAAAAGATATAGATTATGAATATGAAAATGAGAAATATAATTCGTTTAATATAGCTGTAGAATTTAATATTGATTAATAACTATTACCTTAAGTATAATTGTTCAAGAAGATATGAGGGCATGAAAAAGTGTAAAAGATACTTTTATAATACTATTAATTTTAAATAATTAACTATATTAATGTGTGAGGAGTTGTGGTAAAGCTAAAGTAGTTGGCGAGATAGCTACTGATAACACAATTAATCTAGATGTTTTCTTTAAAAAACGAAAAGAAAAATATTAGATTTAGATATAAAAAAGAGAAATTAAAATATATTATGGCAAACGCATAAAAATTAGAAAAATATATATAGAAGTATAAGGAATGACATTAAATATAAGATTTTCAATATTTTTAAAATTACTTGTATATCTTGTCATTCTTTTGTTTTATTTATGTAGTTGACTGCTTTAAAACTTCTTGGTACAATATATAAAATTTTCAAGGTGGTGAATTATATGTCGGCAATTAATATATATATTAATGAAGAAAAAGTATCATATGAAATAAGACAAGATGTAATAATAATTAAAGAGAAAGGTAATGTAATATTTGAAGTTCCTATACCTAAATGTTATCATTTATTAGGAATATTAGATGATGGAAACAACAAAAAGAGGATTGTAATTGCTCCGTATGAGTTAAAAAAACCTAATTACATTCCTGCTAGTTATGGTAATTTGCATTTAACAACTTCAGGTTGTTGGAGAGTTGAAAGGAATAATGATGATTTTTATATTAAGAGAAATCTTGATTATGTAGATACTACTTTATTAAAACCAGAACATTATTTAGAAGTATCTGATGGACAATTTCAAATTTCTCAGGAAGAAATTCCTAAAAGTTTTTGGTATTCCAGTCAACATCGAGATTTAATGTCTAGCATTCTTGACGATAGTTACGCTATTGCACGGATAGAAATTAATAAAATTCCTGAATATTTAAAAGGATTTGACCCTCGATGCCGTCTTATTACTGAAGAAGAATGCATGTCTCTTTTTGCATTCAATGAAGCAACAGATTTTTGCTTTAAAGGGTATACAAAATTAACTGGTATAAAGCCAAAATACGATAGTATTCCTAAATTTATTTTAGGTGCTAATGAATATTATATTGAAAATTGGGATAAAATCGTTTTAAGTAGAGAAGATAGAAATACATATAAACAGTTGATTAACAAACTAGCGTCCAAGACTTATAGGAATCGACCTATACCTTCTTCTATTCCTGATGATTTCCGCTATGCACATTTTGTTTTGCCGGTAATTGATGAAGAAGCAGGTAAAAAAGTGTTGGTTAAATCATTAAATCAAAATAGGAAGGTCTAATAGGTAAAAGGCAATATGGTTAGATATTTTAAAGAGCTTGAAGATCCTAATAATTATTATTTAGATTTAATAAATACTAGGTTATATAGTGAAACTAATATTGATTTAAAAATACTTCCATCAGAATTTTTTGAAAAATATAATTATTTATTTTTTATAATAAAAAACTTTAATTTATTATTTGAAATTAATCAAAAAAGAAAAGAATCGTATTTAGATTCGAGTGTTAATTGTTTCGATATACCTTTAGAATACGCGTATAGCTTTTTTATAAATGGACACAGATTAGAAGATATTGGGATATCTAAAAATGGTATTGACAAAATAAATTATTTAAGAAAAGAATATAGTAAAGAATATAAAGGAAAAAATTTTGTGAATGATTTTGAACAATACTTTATGGCTATATATTATCAATTTCTATATTCAGATAATGGTATAGATTGTTCTAAAGATTGCATTTTTAATTATCTTTCATCTGCAAAAACAATGGCAAGATATCAAAATAAACTTACCAAAAGTGACGAAATATTATTCAATGATGCATTAAATTATATTAGAAACTATAAAATAGAAATTCCTCATAAAAATATTGAGCCAACTAGAATATATTTACCTAATTCATGGTATATTACACCATATAATCATTTATATAATACAATGGGGCCGGAGGGCCATAAAGAAGCTAATTTAATATATCCATTTTATTATTCTATAGTAAGAGATGACGAAATATATAATCCATATGAAATTTTAGAAGATGCTAAAAGATGTTTGCAAGAAGGATTTATAGACAAAATTACATTTGATAGTTATACTAATTTAATATATGATTTTAGTACAATTTATCCTGAGAATTATTATAATTTAAGTGATTTAGAAAAATCTAAATACAGAAGCTTATATAAGAGATCTTATAATCCAAGAATTATTAAACTAATTGTAGGTATTAAGAGTGCTCAAGCTGGATTATTTTCATTTTTTTACCATTTAAAAAAAGATTCTTGTGATTACTATAACGATTTAGAATTCATTAAACAATTTAGTTTAGATGAAATATTAGTTAGATGTTGTGGTTTTCATAAAATATCATCAATTCGTGATAAAACAATCACGACCTCTTGTATAAACTATGAAAATGAATTTAAAGATTATATCCGAAAAGGGTGGACCATTGATTTTGTAAAACCTATAATTCTAAATCCCTATAGTAAAAGAGTAGAAGAATATTCTGATGAATTTTTATTGATTAAAAAATTGCTTTCTAATAAATAAGATTATTTGAGATAGATTAATCCAAAATCTATCTTTTTTTGTTATAATTTACATATTAAAATCTTATAGGTGTGATTTTATAAATGAAAATAGGAGAAATATCATCTGGTTAAGGGGATTAGTTATCACAAAATTGTATGTCAAAAGTATTTATTGTTGGAATACTAGTTTTTAAAACAAGCTTAAATAAAATGAATTAAATAGAAAATAGAACGGTACGGATAGACGTAAACTTAGAACTCGTAGATCAAAAAGCAAAATGAGTAATATAGATGTAAAGTATATAAATAATTTTGAATACCTTCAAGTGTTCTAAAGGAAGCAATTCTGATTTATATGCAGTCATTGATAATGACAAATTCATTGGAATGTGCTATATTGTTAATTGTGATAATGCGCATTATCTTATGTATTTAGTGGTATAACTAAATCTAAGAAATAAAAACTTTTAAAAGACAATGTACAAGGTGAGAAAGACATAAAGAAACATTTATGATAAATAAAGGAAGTCATTTTATGAGAAAAAATAGTATTACGATTAGATCAAGTGCTGCTGAATATCTAACTTTTATTGCAGCAACCGGAACTGATAAAGAAACAATTGAAGTAAGATATGAACATGAAAATATTTGGCTTACTCAAAAAATGTTATCAACTCTCTACAATGTAGAAATAAATACAATAAATTATCATATTAAAAAAATATATAATGATAATGAATTGAAAGAAGAATCAACTATTCGAAAATTTCGAATAGTTCAAAATCTAACAAAGATATAAATAGATTAATCGAATATAAAAAAAGAACAATTTATGAATATGCAAAAGATTTATTTAATTATTATTAACAAATAAAGATGATGGCAAATTATTAGATGAAATATATCTTGAAGAAGAATATAGAAATAAAGGCATTGGAACTGAGATTATAAATGATATTTTAAATAATAATGATATAGTATATTTGTGGGTATATAAAGAAAATGAAAAAGCTATATCATTATATAAAAAATTAGAATTTAATGTTATAGAAGAAACTGAATCTAGATATTATATGAAATATAATAAGTATAGGATATTATTTAAATGAATGATAATAAAATAAATATCAACTGGTTGATTTCAATTTAATTAAGAACATGTGAAATCCCTTTATTTATAAGGGCTTTTTTAAAAATGAATCTTGCATATTTTTAATAAAAATAGCTAAAAAATACTAAGAATTAGTAAAAAAAGACAAAAATAAGTGATTTTTTACCAAGAATTTTCAAGGTGATTACGACAGTTAAGAACATGTAAAAGTACATTGAAAAATGATTTTTCGGGGGGAGAAAAATATTATGAATAAGAATTTTAAAGATTTCTTGGATTGCTTCAAATTGCCACCACACACTCTTTTTGCACTAGCATTAGGAACAGGCTTAGTGTTATTTTTACCTGATAGTATAATTAGTAAACTATATCTTTTAAATTTTAGAAATAATTGTGGATGGGTTATTAGTTTGATTTTTATAATTTCATTTACCTTATTAGTTACAATTATAGTAGTTAAGATTGGTAAAAAACTTTATGATAAAATTTTATATAGAAAATTGAAGAAAAAGAGAATTAAATATTTAAAGGAACTTGATAAAGTTAAGACTCAAACAATCAAAGAATTTTTAAAAGAAGAAGATCAAACTTTAACATTAAATTATAACAATGGCGTAACACAACAATTATTACACATGTATGTTATTCAAATGGCTGGAAACACTCAACCGACCTATGTTGAATTAGATAATTCAATGCCAATAGCTTATTTCTTGCAACCATGGGTTTCTAAGATAATTGATGAAGATGAAGACTTGAAAACTAAATTTTATGGAAAGAAAGACAAATTATTTGTCTTTCTTTTATTAGGAATTAGCTAACTGATATTGTCGTTGACATATTGATTGACAATAAGTAAAAATTAATGTAATATATCAAATAATCTTAAAGGGGTGTATTATAATGCAAATTATAAATTTTCAAGATATTAATCTATCTTCAATGCATTTATCTAAAATTCAGGGAACAAAGAGTAGCGTATATACAGATAATGATAGATGCTATAAAATTTTAGATAAATTATATATAAGTGAAAAAATGAGACTTTTAGAAAAATTTATTGATATGGATGGTATTATAATTGATGGTATACTTTTGCCTAAAGAATTAATAATAGATGATGATAAATTAGTTGGATATACAATGGATTATTTTAAAGATTCAATGAATTTATATGATTTTTTTACTCAGGAGAGATTTGTAGATGTTAATGATATATTTTTAGCAGCAAAAAAAGCATCTTCAATAGTTAGAAGAGCACATGAAAATGGTATTATATTACAAGATTTTTCATTTGATAATATTTTATCAAATAACAATTTGGATATAAAAATATGTGATATAGATGGTTGTAAATATAAAAGAAAAAAGAGTCCATTTATATCAATGATTATGCATAATTACTATGATGTTTTCATGAGACGACCATATACTGTCGATGAAAATTTTGATAATCAATCATTATTATTATCAATGTTATTAGCAATCTATCATAATATGATTTTTAATATGGAAGATTATGATGAGTTATCGGATAAAATTAAAACATTAAAAAGTATTAGAACACTTGTAAATTCATTATTAAAAGATTCAAATACTAAGGTTCCTTATTTAGATGAGATTATTTGTGATGATGATCATTTTATAATTGATAGAGATAAGCAAGTTTCTCCAGAAAAACAATTAGCAAAAGATTATAGTATTTTTTAATTATTATTTCTTGCGATATGACCAAGCAATTATTTTGAATAACTTGATTACGTAATATTTAAGAACATATAATTGTTATAAATTTAGACAGAGTATAGAAAATCTGCCTTTTTTATGCTATAATTTTAATGATTTTAAAAAAGGAGTTTATCCAAATGAATGAAGAAAAAGGGTTTAATAAAACCATAATCAATTGGTAAAGAACGACTTATATAAACTC
>CAKONX010000022.1 GCA_934098345.1 uncultured Bacilli bacterium | reverse complement strand
AGCTACTACTATGCTTGCTTTCTTTTTCATCTCTTTACCTCTATTCTATGTATATATATTATATCATTTTTTTATTTTTTATAATTATTATATAAAAATAAAATGTAAACTTATGTAAATTAATTTTTATTTTTTCAAACAAAAAGCACTTAAGATTTAATGCTTAAGTACTTTTATTTATTGGAAGTATAAATTACATATTTATTACTTCCTATCTATATTATGTGCAATTATTTTAAAATATACATTATTTTTGACATTTTGGACAATAATATGTTCCTCTTCCACCAACTCTAATTTTAACTATTTTATTATTACAGTTTGGACATATATCTTTTGTATGTACTTTTAAGTGATCTTGGTAATGTCCAGTTACGCCTAAAGATGAAGTATAACTTCTAATAGTTGAACCGCCAAGTTCAGTTGCAAGTTTAATTATATCTTTTGAATTTACTCTTATTCTTTCACATTCTTCTAAAGAAATATCTTTTCCTAACTTTTCAGGGTTTATCGAAGATGCAAATAAAACTTCATCTACATAAATATTTCCAAGCCCATTTATAATAGATTGATCTAATAATAATGTTTTTATTGGTTTATTTTTCTTATGAATTAAATTATAAATATATTCTTTTGTTATTTTTTCTGAATCAGGTTCTATTCCCAATTTCTTTATTTCTTTTGAATTATATACATCTTCTGTTTTTAAAACTCTCATACGACCAAATTTTCTTGTATCATGATATCTTAAACTAAATGTATCAAATATAAATATTACATGTTCATGTTTATCAATTGGTTCATCTATTGGTTTTATAAAATATTTGCCTTCCATACGTAGATGAGAAATAAGTGTAAGTTCACCTAAATTAAATAATAAATATTTTCCAAAACTTGAAACTGAATTTATTTTTTTTCCAATAAGCATATTTTTAAATTCTAAAATATCTTGATCAATTACTTTAGAGTATTTTATCTCGATATCTCTTATTATATTTCTGCTTATGCTCTTATTAAGAGTTCTAGCAACTGTTCTGACTTCAGCTATTTCAGGCATAACTTCACCTCAATTCTAATAATTATTTTGTTTCATATAAATCTGTTCCAAAATCTGTTGATACTTCAAGTGGTACAAGTAAATTTACAGTGTGTTCCATTATTTCTTTTACTATTTTCTTTACTGTTTCTAATTCTCCTTCTTCAATATCAAAAACTAATTCATCATGTATTTGTAAAAGCATTTTAGATTTAATATTATTTTTAATGAAAGCTTCATCTATTTCAATCATAGCTTTTTTTATAATATCTGCACTTGATCCTTGTATTGGTGTATTAAGTGCAATTCTTTCACCACCTTGCCTTATCATATAATTAGTATTAAATAATTCATCAATATTACGTTTTCTTTTAAACATAGTTCTTACATATCCACATTCATATGCATCTTTAACTGTTAAATCCATATATTGTTTTACACCTGGATATATTTCTAAATATTTATTAATAAATTCTTTTGCTTCTTTTGGAGTAATTCCTATATTTTCTCCTAAACCAAATCCACTTATTCCATAAACTATTCCAAAGATAACAGCTTTTGCTGTACGTCTTTCTTGTTTAGTTACTTCACTCATTGGTTTTGAAAATATATCTGATGCAACTTTAGTATGAATATCATCACCATTTTTAAATGCTTCAATTAATTTTTCGCTTTTAGATAAATGAGCAAGTATTCTAAGTTCTATTTGAGAATAATCACAAGATAAGAATCCACTTTTTTCTGGTACAAAAGCTTTTCTAATCATTTTACCTAAGTCATTTCTAGTTGGTATATTTTGTAAGTTAGGATCAGCACTAGAAAGTCTACCAGTTCTTGTTTGAGTTTGTTTATAAATAGTGTGTATTTTACCATCTTCATGAATATATTCTTTTAATCCTTTTAAATAAGTTGAATTTAGTTTAGTAAGATTTCTATACTTAATTATTTGTTCAATTACTGGATGGTAATTAATTAATTTTTCTAATGATTGAGCATCTGTTTTATAACCTCTAGATAATTTTTTACCATGAGGTAAATTTAATTTTTCAAAAAGTATTTCACTTAATTGTATTGGACTAGAAATATTAAATTCTTCTCCAACTAATTCATATATTTTCTTACTAATATCATCTATTTCAGTTTCTATATTATTTTGCATTTCATTTAAAATATTAGCATCACATCTAATACCATTATATTCCATACGAGCTAAAACTTTAGATAACGGAAGTTCAATTTGTTCATATAATTCATACATATCTTCTGATTTTATATTAATTATATTTTCTTCATGGGTATCATATATATATTTAGCTTTTTTACAAACTATTTCTTCAATGCTTATTTTTTTCTTAATTATGTCATGAATTAAAGGAATATCATATCCATCATTATTCATTAAAATTGCTATATCATCTTTAATAGCTTTATTAAGTAAATATGCAATTAAATTTAAATCATATATAGTATTTAATTCAAAATTTTCAAGTAAGCAATAATTCTTTTTTACATCAAATGTATATTTTTTAGTGTTTTCTAAATAAGCAAAAATATCATTTATCATTTCTGGTTTTACAAAGTATGCATTTTTTCCATCATATAAACCCATACCTAAAATATGTCCATTATGATAGTTTTCATTATCACATTCAATATAGTAACTTACTTCATGATTTTTATCTATTTCATATACACTTTCTAAATTTTTAAAAGCAAAATCCTCTTTCTTTTCTTTTTTTTCAAAATTATTCATAAGGGAATAAAATTCTAAGTCTCTATAGAAATCATTTAATGAATCTTTTGGTCCATTATATTTCATTTCTTCAAAAGAAAATGGAATAGGTACATCACGATATATAGTAGCAAGTTTTTTGGAAAAATAAGCTGAGTCTTTATTTTCAATTAATCTTTCTTGTAATTTACCTTTAATAGAACCAATATGCTCATATACTCCATCTAAAGAACCATATTCAACTAGTAATTTTAAAGCTGTTTTTTCTCCTACTCCAGGAACTCCAGGTATGTTATCACTTGAATCTCCCATAAGTGCTTTTAAGTCAATTACTTTTATTGGATCAATTCCATATTCTTCTTTAAAATTTGCAGGTTTATAACGTGTAAAATCTTTTGATTTTAGAAGTTTAACTTCAACTATATCTGTTATAAGTTGTAAATAATCATGATCACTTGTAATAATTGTTGCATTCCATGAAGGATCTTCATCTGCTCTTTTAGCAAGTGTTCCAATTATGTCATCTGCTTCATAGTCTTCAATACCAATACTTTTTATACCCATATGTTCAAGCATTACTTTTGCTAAAGGCATTTGACTTTTTAATTCATCTGGTGTTTTATTTCTTCCAGCTTTATAGTCTTTATATTCTCTATGTCTAAAAGATTTACCGATATCAAAAGCAACTAACATATAACTTGGATTTTCTTCTTTAATAATTTTATTTATCATAGTTGCAAATCCATATAAAGCATTTGTTACTACTCCTTTAGAATTTTTCATTAAGTTTCCAGTATAAGATGTAGCATAGTAACTTCTAAACATTAAGTTATTTCCATCAATTAATACAATTTTGTCCACAATTATCACCTAAAAAAATTATACCATAAATTTGGTATAATTACTCTTTAATTAAGTCAAGTAAGTCAATTATCTCTAAATTATTATATTTGATTTTACTTAAATATACTTTAAATTCATTTAAAGTTAAATTAGGATTTATTTTAACAATTGTTCCTCCATTTATGTTATTTATCTCTTTTGATATATTATTACTTTTTATTACGCCACTTGATTTAACAATATAAGATTTATTATTTATGCAAGATGTATAATGACTTGTATCAACATCACATATATTTTTATTTAAATCACTCTTTTTTAAACAATATTTTATATCAGTGAAATCATCTTCATTACTTCCACCATTAATGTATGTTATGTTCTTAGAAGATATTTCATCACATGAATCTATTACTTTAGCAAATTTAATATTTTCTTCTTCTAAGTATTTTTCAACATTTTTATTATTAACTATTAAAGCAATTTTGCTATTATCAACATTACCAATTATAATTTTATCTAAATTATCTTTTAAAGATATATCTGGTTTTATATAATCGTATACAAAAAATGTTTCATTAAAAGAACCGAAATCATTCATCTTTAAATAGCTTTCTCTTTTATTTAACTCTCTTCCATTTTTACCACTTATAATAGTATTATCTTCAATAATAGCGTTTACAGGACTTTCATATAATGTGTCTTCATACATTTTTATTTCTTTCATTAATGGACTTAAGTTTTCAACATATAATATAAGTCTATCTGATGCATAAAAAGATAAAACACATAAAGTTATAACAAGAGCATATTTAAAATATTTCATATTTTCACCTATTAAACTATATGTATTTATTTTATTTAAATAACAAAAAAAGTAAGAAATATTCTTACTTAATTAAAGATATACGTGCATAACCATTACCAGATTTGGCACAATTTTCTGTTGGTGTTTCATTTGCACATGTTGTTGATATAGTTTTAGTTGATTCTTCTGTAGATTCAGTACAGTTGTAACAATACATTGATTTTTCTATTAAAAGTGAATTTCCTATGTAACCAGAACCTCCTGCTCCAGCTGCATCAGATTTAGTTTCTGTTCCTTGGTAACTATATCCTCCATAGAAGCCACCTCCGCCTCCACCAGAGCCTTCAGCATCTCCGCTAGTCCCTTGAATTGAATCGTGACCATCTTGACCTTGTCCAAAAGCATAACCCTCTGTTTGAGTTCCGCCATTTACAAAAATGTTACTATAAACATAGCCTAAACCTCCAGATATACCACCGCCTGTACCAGCTACATTAAGATTATATGGACATGGAGTTGCTCCGCCTCCACCTCCTGCAACAATTAATATTTGATTAATTGAATTTGACAGTGTTGATAGTAAGCCTGATTTTGTTGCAACATGAGTTGCTCCTCCGCCTCCAGCAGAACTTATTGGATTCGATTCTTTTCTACTATTAATCCAATAATTATATGGCCCAACGCCTCCGGAACCACCACCATTGTATCCGCCAACACTTTTTCTATTTTTAAAACTTGCTTCTTCTCCTTGACCACCTACATTTAAATATAAAATCGTTCCGGCATTTAAATGTTTTTCACCTTTTGAAAAGCCACCATATCCGCCAAGATAGTCTTTTGTATATGCAAATTTTGTAGTTATGCTTTGACCATTATTTCCTCCTTGAGCGCCCCACGTTTCAATTTTATATGTTCCACTTATTGGAACAGTAAATATTTGTTCTTCACCTGTAAAATCAAATGCCCATTTTGTTGGTCCTGAATAAATTCTTCCCAATGTATCCCTTTCTACTGCATTAAATGTTAGTTCACATACATATTCTTCTCTTACTTCTTCAGTTGCTGTTTTTTCTAATGTTACTGTTAATGTTCCATTTAGTTTTTCCTTTGCTTTTACAATGGCTGCATTTCCTTCTAGTTCATTTTTGATGCTTGTATATTTTGCTTCAGCATTATCTTTTATTTTACAATTAACTGTAATTTCTGCATCATAATTGCTTGAATTATTTGTTACCTCATAATTTAAAATACTTGTTTGATTTTTTGTTTTCAATTCACTCGTGGAAAAATTAATTGTTTGCTTTGTATCATTTATAACCTCATTATACACATCTTCACCATCAAGTATTGCTGCAGAGAAAATAACACTGAAATCATCGGTGTTTTCACTTACTTTTGTATCTCCATTAATTATCAGAGTTGTTGATATGGCGGCGAATCCTACTGCCAATAATAATATAGCAAATATAATAACTGCACGTTTTTTCATTGTTCACAACTCCTCCATTTTTTCTATTTTTAGTATATATTACCCCCCCCGATTGTCAAATTTTTCTGTTGAAAAGTTGTAAAGTTCGTCGTTAAATATTTATTGTAATTTTATAGCATATAAAAACTTAACTACTTAAAAGTTAAGTTTTATGCAATTCTGAATGCTGGCGAAACGCCACTAAGGTTGTTAGCACTTCTATTACCATTCCAAGTTCCATCGGAATTAATATATAAAAACACATTAGAATAATTTGAATTAGATGAACGAAGCCACCATATAGAATCACTTTCATTGAACTTTTTTATTAAACCTTTATAATTACTCATCGTTAATCCTTGATTTTTATAATAATCCAATTGTTTTGTTTCCAAATCAATGGTATCTCTATCTGCACTTTTTGAAAACAATTCCTTTGTTGACAATAGATATATTTTATCCTGAGTTTCAAAGTTTATCTCTCCTACTGTACTTCCATGCCCAGAAATTACTTTTGTAATTGCAATAATCTTTTGTAAATCACTTGGTAATGTATTATATATTGTTTCATTTATGTATGTACGTAATTCTGAATCTTTCCATCCTCCTACATTCGTAGATGTACTGTTAAATACATATTCTGATATTATATCTGTAAACTCTACTACAAATCCACATGCTGTTTCACTTGTTTCTCCATTTGTGCATTCACTCATATTTGCAATTCTTACTGTATGTGTTCCTAAACTCCCTAGATCAACTTCTTTTGTATCTCCTACTTTATATGTATTTGTTTTCCCTACTTTTACATTTTTTGCAATTGTTTCCCAAGTATCTTCAGCAAATGAAATGGAATCAACTCCTAAAGTATCTCTTTCTACGGCATTAAATATTAATTCACATACATAATTTTCTTTTACTTCTTCTGTTGCTGTTTTATTTAATGTTACAATCAATGTTCCATTTAGTGTTTCTTTTGATTTAACTACTGTTGCATTATTTTCAAGTTCATTCTTAATAGTTGTATATTTTGCAACTTTTTCATCTTTTACTTTACAATTTACTTGGATTTCTGCATCATAGTTTGCTGAATTATTTGTTACTTCATAAGTTAGTATTGATGTTTGATTTAATGTTTTTAATTCACTTGTAGAAAAATTAATTATTTTCTTTGTATCATCTATAACTTCATTATATACATCTTCACCATCAAGTGTTGTCGCAGTAAATATTACAGAAAAATCTTCGGTATTTTCACTTACTTTTGTATTTCCATTTATAATTAAAGATGTTGATACAGCAGCGAATCCTATTGCCATTATTAAAATTGCAGTTAGTAATGCACTCCTTCTTTTCATTTTTACACACACCATTCTAGCATTATTATACAATATTTTTGTTGTATTTTTGTAAGATATTATTATTATTATGTGTAAAAGTTTACAAAAAAGTTTGCAAATTATTTACTTTGCAAATTCTTTTATAATTTTTTTATATTTTCTTTACTTTTTAAATCAATATATTCATATTCAGGATTTTTATAAGTTTCATTAATTGTTGTTGTTTTTATAAAGCTTCCCATATCTTCTTTTTTATAAATTCCAAAACTGTAATTATTTAGTGATTTCATAAAAGCATAATAATTATCTGGTAAACATAAATTGTTATAATCATAATCGAGATATAACTTAGACTTTAATGGATCAAATAAATACCATTTATTATCAAAATATATTTCTAAAAAAGTATATGTTTTTGTTTTATCATAATCAGTTGAAAAAACACAGATAGTTGGAATATTATTAAGCCTTAAAATAGAGCTTAAAACTAAAGCTACTTCATTATTACCATAAAATGTTTTTGAACTTATTACATCACTCACGGTTCTTTCATATTCATCTACATCTTTATTTTGGTTATAATTAAAATTTTCTAGAAATTCTTTATATATTTTTTTTAAAAGTTCTAGTTTATTAACATCAGTGGACAACCTTAAATCTTCATTTATTTCACTTTGTTTAATGTTAAATAAAAAGTCTTCAGGATTTGTTCTATCAATATTACATATTTGTTTTAAAGTTGGTGAAATTTTTCTCCTTTTTTCTTTATATAATAATAGAGATAAATTAATGTCTATAACATATCTATAATTAAATGTTCCTTTACGAATATCACTGTTTTCTATAAAAGTACTTTCAAGTACTCCATAATTATTTTCTATTACTTTTTTTGAACCTATGTTTCTAGCATCACACATAATTTTAACAGATGAAAGGCCTAATTTAAGACATTCTTCTAAAACTAAATGTAGACACTTTGTTCCATAATATTTTTTTCTAAAACTTGGAGATATTACGTAGCTTATATTTCCACCATATCTTGACCATATATCATTGCCTTCAATATTTGTTTTTATTATAGGTATTCCAATAGGTTTATCATCTAGCATAAGAAAATAAGGAAAAGCATGAACATGAGTATCATCTAAACATGTACTTTCTATTTTTTCCAACCATTCTTTAAAATTGCTTTCATTTATTCTTATATTAATACCAAGATTTTTTAAATCTTTATTATATTCAATTAATAAATATTCATCTTTATCTGTTATTCTTTTTAAATATAAATTTTCCATTAATACACCTAATTATATATTTTATAAATTATAATTGTTTTTTCTTTTCCGTACTTTTCATAATCTTGTGCTGATTTAGAAGCTATATAATTTTCAAAATCTTCTTTATTAAAATCTAATATTTTATCTATAAAATCTTGTTCATGTAAAAAGTCTGAAAAACCATCACTGTAAAGTAAAACTATGTCTTCATTTTCTAACTTAACTTTTCCACTTTTAATAAAACTAATTGCTTCTTTTTCTCCAGTAATTGCGCCAAATGAAACACATACACCATCATGAATATTATCTGGTTTATTTCTAAAATTTTGCCTTACAATTACTCTAGTTTCTGGTAGATGCCAAGTATTACCAGTTATTTTTGATTTATAAGGATCACTATAGAGTGCTTTATCATCCTCTGTTTGGAATTTTATATCACCTAATTTGTCATAAACAATCACGCCTGAATCACATATATATGCAAATTTAAGAGTACTTTCTTTTATCTCAATACATGATGCAACTGCTCCATAATAATCATTTTCTAAATAGTCACATTCTTTAATATATTTTTTATTTAATAAATTAACTGCTTCATTACATTTAATTAATTTTTCTTTTAAAGTACCATTCTCTTCTTTAAAAGTTTTACAGATTTCTTTAGCACACATTTCTGCTCCACTTGGATTAGGATAATTAATAATCAAATCTTTTTTTGAACATTTAGAAAAGTCTTTTATTCCAATTGGATCTCTTGTTATTCCATCAGCTATAATAGCAGTATTTTCATCTGCATAATATTGATCTTCTACTGGAAAATTAATATTACTAGTTAATATATTTTCAAAAGTATTTTTATATAATAACATTTAATATCTCCTCTTATTTATTTTTATGTTTAGTAACTAACTCTTTTATTTTTCTAAAATGATGATTTATTCCTGATTTAGTTATATTTATATCTGTTTCTAAAGATATAATTTCTGCAAGTTCATTCATGGTTGTTTCTGGATATTTAAGTCTATAAGACATTATTAATTTAGTTTTATCATCTAATAAAGACTCTAAATCATTTTCTTTTAAATAATTTATATTTTCTATTTGTTCATTACAAGTTTTCATAGATTTTTCAACATTTGCTTGTTCACAGTTATTAAGCCTATTAACCATGTTTTTATGATCCCTGTAGATTCTTATATCTTCAAAATAGAATAATGCATTTATTGCTCCTATTAACTTAATAAAGTCACTTATTTCTTCAGCTTGTTTTAAGTAAACCATATAACCTTTTTCTCTTTTTAATATTTTACTTGAAAATCTAAAATGTTTAAGTAATTTATCAACTGTTTTTGCATATCTTTCATTATCTATTAAGAATTCAAGATGATATTTGCTTTTAGCTGGATCATTAATGGAACCTGTTGCTAAAAATACTCCTTTTAAGAAAGATACTTGTTCTTCATCTGAAAATGAAAGGATGTTTTTATAAATATTATCAACATCTAATTTTATAGTACTAACTTTTTCAGTTACTTGAAGTAAATATATTTTTTTTACTAAAAATTTTTTTTGAGTTCTTACAGTTAATTTTATATTAACTCCATATATTCTTTTAAGAAGATTAAACATTCTTCTTGCTACACTTGAATTTTCTGTTTTTATTAATATAGATTTATCTATTGAACCATTATATTTTAAGAATGAACATAGTTCACTTAAAGATTCTAATTTATTAGTTTCTATTTTAGATATTTCATCTTTTATTTGAGTTGTAAATGATGCCATGTTAACCTCCTCAATGTAATATTATTATATCAAATTTATTATATAAAAAAATGATAATTTTTAAATTACCATTTTTAGAATAATTCTTTTAATTCTTTTTTAATATCATTAACTACTTTTATTAAATCAGGATTATATTTTTTACTTTCAGTAACTAATATATTTTTTATAGCCACATTAAACGATTTAGATAAAGCATATTGATAAATTCTCACAGCAATACCTGTTATTTGAGCTTCTATCGGAATAGATTCTCCACTTATAGAATTTGGATAACCAGTACCATTAAAGTTCTCAAAACTATATTTAATTATATTATTAGCAACTAAAAGTGTACCTTCGTCTTTAATATAATTTTTTAATAATATTTCACCATATTCTATTTCTTCCTTTATAGCATCACTTGTAATAACCGAATCTTTAGATAAAGCAATTGAACCAACATTATAAAGTGCACATGTATTTACAATTTTATCAATGTATTTAGCTTCTAAATTGTATTTAGGATAGTTATTTGCAAGTGTTACAGAAATAAGTCTAACTATTTTCTTTAAAGTATTTGATTCTTTAGAAGTTTCAATATTATTAATTATTCTATTTATTATTATTTCTAATGATTTATTATCATTTGCAGTTTTTAATTCTTCATTTTGAACATCAACTATATTTTGTAAGTTATTACTTGATTGATATAGTTTAATAATTTTACCAAATCTTCTTCTTATATTTTCTGTATTAAATGGTTTTTCTAACATATCAACGATTTCATATTGATATACTCTTTTTCTAGTTTCTCTTGATTCATCTCCACTTATAATAGCAACAGGGATTCTTGAAAATAAATCATTTGAACGCATAAAATTAAGAACTTCAAATCCATCTGATTCTGGCATTATTAAATCTAAAAGCATACCAACAATGTTTTCTTTAGAGCCATTTAAGTTGCTTGATAAAACATTTTCAGTAATTATATTTATTGCTTCTTCTCCATTTTTAGCAACTAATATTTCATATTCATTTGAGAATATTCTTTTTAAAGAATTTCTTATAATAGATGAATCATCTACAATTAGAATAGAAGGTTTTTTATAACTACTAGAAAGTGCAATTTTATTAAGTATAGCTTTATTTAATTCAGGATGTTCTTCAGTAACTTTATTAAATACTGAATTAATATATTGTCTTGTTTCTTGATTACTATTTGAGTTTTCAAGTGCATGGTTAATTAAATAAATGGCATCACTTATACTCTTATTTTCTTTATCAAGTTTTTTCTTATAGTCAACTACTTCAGTTTCTAGTTTATCATTTTCACTTTCTATATCTGTTAAACGATTACTAATATCTTCACTCATCATGAAAATCATTTTCTTATTTTCAAATGGTAAATAATTAATGATATTTACAAACCATTTATATTCTCCAGTTTCACAAAGTTTACGATATTTTACTTTAGTTTCACTGTTACCTCTTTCTCTTTCATTTTCAAGTTTATTAATAGATAATGCATCAAAGTAAGCATTTAAATCACTTGCTGCTACAAATCTTTTAGCCATTTCAATAAAACTCATATATGAAAGAGTTTCTTTAATTACTAAACTATTACTAACAGTAAATTCAAATTTATATACTTTATCTCCAGGTATATCAATTGCATATATATTTGAGTAATTTGCATTGATAATTCTAGATACTTGTTCAATTAATCCCATTTCATTCATTTTAATCCCTATCCTTACTATTAGTAATTATATCATGTTAAACATTAGTTGTAAATTAGAGAAATTTTAAGAATAAAAAAAGAGAATCTAAAGTTCTCTATCTAGTTAAAGTTAATTTTACTGAGTTTAAGTCTAATGTCGATTTCTTACTTTGTGAATTTTCTGAAAATAAGAATTCATCCTCTACCCATCTTTGACACTTGTAGAATAAAAACTCAAGTATAATAAACACTTGATTTTTTTTGGTTTTGATAAAATTGAAACTCAAGTGAAAAAAACAATTACTACATCCAAACCAAATATATACGAAGAATTTTTTAATCTTATGATTATGGATTATGAAATTGTTCAGTTACCAAAATTAGTCTTTGATGAAGATACTCAAAAATTTAGATGGATTTATCCAAATGAGTTTATAAATACAGGAATAAATCGAGAATTTGAAGAAGAAATAAAACTCATAAAAAAATATGTCCCATATAATGAAAGATATAAATATTTAAGATAATTTCATAACAATAAAAAACTTGTACACAGTACAAATGTTTGATATAATGTTTCTAGGAACATTTAATAAGTTGGGTGATTTGCCAATCTTCAAAAAGAAGGGAGGCGATATTATGGGCAAGAAAGATTTTTTAATCTTATCTTTAATCCTTATTATCTTCCTTTTATTATTATTGTTATTTAAAACTATAATATAAAAGAAAATCACCTAACTCAGCAATGATTTAGGTGATTACCACATTTTTAAGGCAACACTCAACATGCTACTATTAAATGTTCCTTTTTTATTGTATGCAAGTTTCCTTGACATATTCATAATATCATAAATAAGCTATTTTAACAAGTCACTTTCTATTTTAAATTAAAATGTCTTTAATAAACCAAATAATAAATTTTATGATAAGTTACTTTTTTTTTAAAGATAAAATTCTTTTTAAAACTTCTTCATTATTATAATTGTCATATTTTGGAGCTTTCTCAAGTTCAGGAACATCAAACAAATCCCAATATTTTAATTTAATGTGATATGTTGCTATTCCTTCTGGAGTATTTATACCTGCAATAAAACTGTCAGAAAACATTGAATCATTTTCTTCATCAAAATGTTTTTTGGATTTCCATGAGATATTAGGCAACAAATTACACAATGTACAAAATAATATTATTCTATTTTTATATAATTCTCCAAAAGTGTGATGACCATCACTTATATCTTTAGATGATATAATTCCAAGTTTTTTGTTTTCTTGTATCATTTCATTTATTTCTTCTATTTTATTCATATATTACTCCTTTTATAAAAAGAAAATCATCCAACTCAACAAAGGTTTAAGTGATTACCATATTTTATAAGGTATTTTATTTGTTACAACACTTTATTTTTTCATTAATAATACTAATATTTAATTATTCATTTTGGTTATCTAAACTTTTAACCAATTTTTTTACTTCTTCAGTTCCAATTGGTGTTATAGTTGTTTTTACTTCAGGATCTTCATCCCAATAATATATTCCATCTATTTCATGACTTTCTTTTAATTTTAAAGTTGATAAGTCTATTTCTAATGATCTCTTATAATCTCCATAAGATATATTTATTATATCTTCATAACCTTGAATTAATAATTTATAATTTGCATAAGCTAAATATCCATTTGAAGAAGAACTAATTTTTAAGTTTGGATCTTGTTGATATAAGATTGCTACTCTTTTTGAAAAAACATTATAAAGTTCGATTAATTCTTTTCTTATTGATTTAACACCGATAATATTAGCCAAATCCATTTCAAATAAATATTTTTCCATGTCTTTGCATTGCTTTGGCCATGCATGTTTTTGAATTTGCATATCTATATAACTATTCCAAATATTAGTTATAATTTCAGCCGCGATACACTTTCCTATAGATAGATTTTGTTCATCTACTTCAATTGATTCATCAATTTTTCTTTTTGGAAAATTAGTTAACCATTCTTTAATAATACTTCTTATTTTAAAAGTTTGGCCTTTATAATCATCATATTTTCCCATTCCTTCATCCATAAAATATGTATTAATAACACTTCTATCATAATCACTTAATCTATAATTTGCTTTAATTAAATAATCACTATAGTTATCACTATAATCCATATCCATATGTGGTTCAATTACTTTTTCTTGTTTTATCGAGTTAGTTGTTGTAGACCAGTCACTATCTGCTTTACGTTCAAAAAATCTTTCAAATAATTTTTCTGTATCATATAATGTATCTTCAACTGACATTTGTTTTTCAAAAAAATGTAAAAAAATCATAAACTCAGATGCTAAGAAACTTGGTTCATAACTATTTTTGACCTTAAACATCATAAACTCTACTATTAAATCATCTACTGTTAACTTATGTTCCAAATTTACCATAAAACCCTCCATAAATATAAATTATTATATCATATATTTTAATTTTTAAACAAAATAAATAATCAGTCATAAAACTGATTATTTGGTTTCGATCAATGATTTTATTGTTTGAATTTTTTTCTTGTAATAATTCTAATTCTTTGTTTCCATTGTTGTCCAATTCCATATTAACATTTATAGAAAATTTTATTTCTAAATTCTTCAATAATTTTTATAATTATTAAAAAAACGAACTAAATAAAATAGTTCGAGTTATTATCATTCTGGTGTCCCAGATGAGAATCGAACTCATATCTAAGCTTTAGGAGAGCCTTGTACTATCCATTGTACTACCAGGACATACAGAAATTATATCATAAAAATTAAACTATTAATATTTTTTTATAAAAAAAACAATGGTTTACTTTCTTTCCATGTTTTTTACAAGGATTACTTTCTTCCCATTGTTATTATATTAAATGATAAAATTAAAAATAAACTTAATGCTGTTGTAACTTTTCCAGTTACTCTTGTATAACTAAACTTATAACTTGCATATTCATATATTGCAACTAATTTATCTACAACTGTTAATACCCAAGATTCTTTATATTTTGGTAAAGTCATACATAAAGGAAACATATGAGCTGCAATTGCATTTTGTTCTTTTTCATTAAGATCAAATTCTCCTAAGGCATTTGTAAGTGCTATATCAGGATGAACTACTCCTTGAATAAGACCATGATTACTTCCAAATTCTTCATTAGTAAAGAAATCATGTAATATTGCTGCTCTAGTTGCTGATATATAATCTACATTTAATTTTTTCGATAATTTATATACATGTCTAGCTACACGCATAGAATGCTCATAACGAGTTATTCCATGATGAGATTCACCTTTTAATTTAAGGTATTTTTTATTTGTAATAATCTCTTTAGCTATATCATCAAAACTTAATTCAGTTTTCATTTAATCACTCCATTATGATAATTATAACATGTAAGTAATTACATATTTAATAATTATCTAAGCTTTACAAAGGTTTTTACAAAACCTTTATAATTATAGCAAAAATATCAATATTTTTCAAATTAGTACTTCAAATTATATGTCTTATTATCAAATACAAGTGAATCTCCTACTTTTTTAAACACTTTATCTCCAAGAGTAATTGATTCTTTATCTTCTAAATAAACATAAGAATTTATTAAGTGATTAGTATCTACCATATATATAGATTCTAATCCAAGTGTTCCATTAACTAAAACTATTTCACTTATCTCTTCATCTTTATATTCATAATATTTAAATTCACTGTCATCTAATTTATATGATTGATGTCCTTCTATACCAGTTTCAGTTATTTTATATAATTCATTTTCATTATTTAAATTAATATTAATACCTTCATTCTCTATATTATATGTTCCGTAATTTGAACTTATTAATTCGTTATTACTAATATCAAGTTTTATTACAATTCCATATGATTTAGGAAGAATATATAATATGCTATTTTCATTTTTAAATTTTTTTACTATATCTTTGTTTAAATAACTAAGTACAACATTTTCTTTTGTTGTAATAGTTGTTGTTGTGTTTGTTATTTGATCCATTTTATTTTTGATTTTAAATACACCATAATAAGTTAAATATACTGCAAGAGCTAAACAGATAATAACAACAATAGCAATTAGAAAATAATTTTTCTTTTTTACTTTTATTTTGTTATTAACTGTTTTTACTTGTTCTTCATTAATACTATTATTTGCATCTATTGTTGCTTTTACAATATTTTCTCTTTCACGATTTATAAAACCATTGTTAATATTGTTGTTATTATTATTCTCCATTTAAATCACTCTTTACTTCTTGATGAGTATTAATTACTTGTCTATTTACACCATTTGTATTTATTGTTTTAATTACTTTTACTTGAGGATTTGGAGCACTAGTCATCATTGGCTCTGGAGTATTTACAGTATTAACGTGAGCAGATACAACTTTAGTAGGTATAACTACTCTCTTTCCAACACCAACACTATTTTCTCCATTAATTGAAGATACTACTTTATTCTCCTCCCTTTTTTCTTCCATTTTTGCAGTAGCCATTTCTTTTACTACTTCATCTTTTATTTTGTCTTTCTTTTTATAAGTATAGAAAATCATTCCACCAAGTCCAAGAATAGATCCAATAAATCCAATTAAGAAAATCATACTTGAATATGTTCTTTTAACTGTTATTGTATATTTAGTTTCAGAAATATCTCCATAAGTAGATCTTACTATAATAGTATTTTTTCCACTTGCAAGTACTTGTAATCCAGCATTTTTAATAGTTACATCGTTGCTTTTTCCTTCAGCCATTATATATATTTCTTTTACATTATATGGAACTGTTATTGTATATTCATAAGTTTCAGGATTAAAAGTAAAGTTATAATCAACTACTTTTAGAAGAGATAGTTTAGTATCAACTTGTTTTTTACCATCCGGTTTAGTAATAATTACATTTATGGTAGCAGTTTCATCAAATTCATTTTTTAAAACTAGATCTACTGTATTTTTTCCATCAGCAAGACTACGTTTACCTAAACCAATTATAGTAATACCTTCTCCTGCGGTTGCATTTATATTAACTTCGGTAGTATCTTCATTAACTGTAACATAATATATATCATTTTCATAAGTTACTTTAAAATCATCTACTGTTAAGCTTGTTAGTTTTAAAGGAGCAATATATCTAGTAGTTGTAGTTGTAACATTTGAAGTTAATACTCTTTGATTAGTTGTTGTAGTTTTTTTAGTTGTAGTTGTAGTTGTTGCTTTTTCTGTTGCTTTAAATGAACCACTGGCA
>CAKONX010000021.1 GCA_934098345.1 uncultured Bacilli bacterium | reverse complement strand
AGTATGAGAAGAGTGATAAAAGGCAATCGATTGCTTTTTGTCCCCTTTTTTGGTTGAGGTGTATATGAAAATTTATAAAGTCATTAGTATTGATGTAGAAAAAATATGGGGTGCTAAAAAAATAAATAAAAAAGTAATAGGAGAGGTAATTAAATTTGAAGTAAATAATCAACAGTCAAACTATATTGAAGATGATAATAAAAACATTTATAGTTTATATCAACTATATATTAGTCCTCAAAAAGAAGAGTTTTTTGGAAAAAAATATTTAAGAAGAAAGCAATTCTCTTTCTTAATTAAATATATATATTCTTCAAAAAAGCTTTCATTACAGGTTCATCCTAAAGGTAAAAAAGAAACATGGCTATTTTTAAAAGATAATTCTAAAATATTATTAGGTTTAAATAAAAGTATTAAGAAAAAGAATTTAAATTTAGATGCTGTATTATCTAACTCTAATATAATTACTTGTAATAAATATGATTTTGCAGCTGTTAACCAAGGTACTATACATTCAATATTAGAAAATAATGTTGTATGTGAGGTTCAAAACAATTATGACGTAACTTATAGATATTTTGATTGGGATAATAATAGGGAATTAACTCAAAAAGAGTTTGTTGAACACGCACGTTTTAGCAAATTCAATATGAGAAAAAATATATACCATAATTTTAAAAGATTTAAAAGCTCAAATTTCAAAATAAACAAAGTTAATATAAAAGGCAAAAAGCATTTTGGTAAAAAAAACTGTTGTCAAATAGTGCTAGTCTTGAACGGTAACGGGACTATAAATATAGCAAATGAATCTTTAAAGATTAAAAAAGATGGAACATATTTTATATTACCATACTCTGACTATACAATTTTTGGTAATTTAGATATATTGATAGTTTTCTAATTTAGGAGGTTTTTATGAAAAAGAAAATATTATTTATAACAAAGTTTGTACCAGCACCTGCTTATGGAGGTGGATTAAAAAGAAATTCTGCTTGGATAAAATTTTTGTCAAAGTATTATAAAGTTGATGTTATTGGATATTGGAATAAAGATTTTGGAAATAGTAAAATTAAAGAATTAAAAAAATATACAAATAATATATATGGATATTCTTTTGTTCGAACAAAGAAAACTCTTATAAAAAATACACTAGATAGTTTTATAAGTAAAGAACCAATTATAAATTTGCAATACTATAATAAGGAAATTGCAAATAAAATAAATCAATTATGTACAGATAATCAATATGATTTTGTTTTCTTTGCCGAAATTGCAACAGTACAATACAAAAAGCATATTAATAATATTCCATTCTATTTCGATGATCACAATGTTGAATATGAATTAATTAAAAGAACATCAGAGTACGAAACGTTTCCAATGAATATAATGTTAAAAAGAGAATCAAGACTTATGAAAAATGTAGAATTTCAAGCTTTAAGTGAATCTAAAAGCAATTTCTTTGTCAGTGAACGAGATTTGAAAGCTTTTTCTTGTTCAAAGAAAATAAAGAAAAAGTCATTTGTTGTAAATAATACCTATGCGAATATGAGAAATGATTTAGCTAAATATAGTAATAGTCCTACTTTAATATTCGTCGGGAGTTTATCTTGGAAACCAAATAAACATGGACTAATACACTTTATTAAGAATATTTATACAAAATTATATTTAAATAACCCATCTATTAAATTTAACATTGTGGGATCAGCTATAAATTCTGATATAAAAGAATACGACGGTAAAATGAATATTAAAATATATGAAAATGCAGAGGAAAAATTAAAAAATAAACTTATTGATGAATCTTGGATTTGTGTAGTTCCTGTATATTTTGGTAGTGGAACAAGAATTAAAATATTGGAATATTGGTCACATAGAAAAACGGTTGTTAGCACCAAATTAGGTGCTGAAGGATTACCAAGCGTTAAAGGGACTTTTATAGTTGATGATGATGCAGAAATAATAAATTTAATACAAAAGTTATTATCAAATCCAACAAGATTAAAAAAGCTTGGTGAGCATAACTATCAAATTTTCAAAGAAAAATACGAGGAGGAAAATGTTTATGGAGATACTTTATATAGCACCGTCTTTACCAAATGATTTTTCAAGAGTAAGAAGTAAAAATATTATTAAAGCCTTGAAAAATAAAGAGTGTAATATTACTTTGATATCATTATATTCGTCTAAAAAAGACTTAGTATTTTTAGAAGAAACAAAACAAACTGAGGACAAAGTTATTTTATTTAAGCAACCAAAGATTATTTCTTTAATAAATTGCTTTATTGGAATACTTTCTCCGTATACTTTAAGAACTCTATATGTGTACAATAAAAAATTGCATAAATATTTAAAAAAATCAAAAGCAGATTATGATATGATTTATGTTAAAAGATTAAGAATGGCACAGTATGGTAAATACTTTGATAAATCTAAAGTATATATTGATATTACTGATAGTCTAACAAAGTATTATGATAGGATAAGAAAACAAAGTAAAGGCATAAAAAAGATAATAAGTGAAGAGGAATATATAAAACACAAAATTTATGAAACCTCAATTATTAAGAAATATAATACAATTATTTGTTCAGAAGAAGATAAAAAATATCTTATAGATAAATGGAATATTGATTTGAATAATATGTTAGTAATAAATAATTCAATAGATACTGAAAAATGGATAAATGAAAATGTATCACCTAAGGCAAAAAATAAGAGAACTAAAATTGTTTTTTCGGGAATGATGGATTATGAACCAAATATTCTTGCAGTCCACTATATCGTTGAGAAAATAATGCCATTACTTGGTTCTAATTATAGTGTGTCTTTTATAGGAAAAAACTGTTCAGAAGAACTAAAAAGTTTAGAATCAAATAATGTTCATTTCGTTGGTTATGTTGACGACATGAAAAAAGAACTTCAAAAATATGATATGTATATATGTCCTATTATAGCAGGTTCAGGTGTTAAAAATAAAATTTTACAGGCAGCAAGTGTAGGATTACCAATTGTATCAAATAGCTTAGGAATTGAAGGTGTAGAAGAAGATATAAAGAAGTTTGTATTCTTAGGAAATACTCCTGAGGAACTGGCTAGGCAAATAGAACAAATAAATAAATTAGATACACATTCATTAAAAAATATAATTATGAATCAACAAAAATTCATTATAGAAAAATACGACATAAATGTAGCTATAGAAAAGTTGGTGAAAAAATAATGAAGAGAATTATTACTGTATATCACGGAATTGGCAATTCAGATAAATTTATGGAAGTTCCAATGAATATGTTCTTAATGCAATTAAAGTATTTAAAAAGAAAAAAATTCAACTTTTGCCATTTTGACGAATTTATAAATGCTACAACTGGAAATAATATTATGGTTATGTTTGATGATGGTTTAAAATCCATAAAACCTGCTATAGAATATTTAGAACAAAATTCTATAAAATATTCTTTAGCTATCATAGAAGACAATATTGGTAAAAAAGGATTTTTGACAGAGCCAGAACTTAAAAGATTAAAGTATGCACAGTTCTACTTTCATACAAAAAGTCATTTGGATTTATCGACCTTATCAACTTTGGTATTAAAAAAGGAATTGACTGTTACTAAATCTTATATATTAAAGAAAATTTTGGTTTATCCAATGGGAAAATATAATAATACTGTGAAAGAAGAAATGTCAAATTCTGGTTTTGATTATGGAATGACAGTATTACCTTTTCATGTTAACAAATCATTTAACAAACAAGAAATTCCTAGAATATGTATTAATGGTTATTTAAATTTTAATAAATATAAATTATTCGTTTCAAAATTAGGAAATATTTATTTACATTTAGCTTTTATAAAAAGAAAAGTTTTGAATCAAAACTATTTGGATAGGTAGGTGAAAAAAATGGTGAATTTAAAAAACTTGAAGTATGGATTTAGTATTAAACAAATTTACAATTATTACTTATACAAAAAGAGTAATAAAAAGGATACAATTTTAAATTATAGACCTATTTGGTTGCTTATTTATGTATCAGATTTATGCAATTTAAGATGCGAAATGTGTCCTCATCATTCTGGAAAAAATAATGACTTTGAGTATCAAAAACAACTTAGCAAAAAATTTATAAGCTTAGATATGCTTGAAAAAATATATAAGAAGTTCCCAGAATCAGTTTTTGTAATGTTAGGTGGTGTAGGAGAGCCACTACTTCATCCACAATTTAAAGAAATAATAAAATTAACATCTAAAAACAAAAAGAAAATAAATATTATTACAAATGGAACTTTATTAAATGATGATTTAATTGAATTTTTAATGAAAGAAAAAATGTTAAATCAAATATCTATAAGTTTAAATGCATCAAACTCAGAAGAATATAGTTCAATATGTAAGGTTAAAAGTGTTATATTTGATAAAACAGTATCAAATATAAAAAAACTTGTTGAAGCTAAAAAGAAGTATAAATCAAAAGCAGAAATTGTAGTTAGTGGTGTTTGCAGTCATCAGTTTATGAACAGTAGTTATGAATTTTTAAAGTTTTGTGATAATTTGAATGTAGATAGAATTGATTTACATAGATACATAGATTTTGATATTAAAGACGCATTAACAGATTTAGATGATTTTAATGATAAGATAGATGAGTTATATAATTATGCAAAATCAAATATTCGTACAAAGACAAATTTACCACACAAAATCACCAAAAGTAATTATTGTAAAAATTGTGACTGGTATTTTAAAAATTTATCATTTGATGCTTATGGAAACATGGGAAGTTGTGGAAGAGTTATTAATCCATCTAGTGAATATGGAAATATAAATGATAAGGAAGATATTTGGAATAATGTTTATATGCAACAAATGCGAAAAAAATTTATTAATGATCCTGTAGTAACGAAATACTGCGAAAAGTGTGTTGAAAATCATAAAGGTTAGGTGAAATCAATATGAAAGTATCATATATAATTTCTTCAATAGGAAAATCAAGAAAATTGAATGAATTATTAAATTCTTTAATAAAACATCTTAATGGAAATGAAATAATTCTTATTGATAATAGTGAAAATAAAGCATTGCAGCAATATAAGGAGAATAAAGCAATTCATTATTATCATGAAGAAAAAACAGGATTAAGTAATGCAAGAAACAGAGGTGCGAAGGAAGCTTCTAATGAGTTATTAGTGTTTTTAGATGATGATATAATACCCAAATCTTCGTTTTTCAAGGCTTTAAATAGCTATGCTAACAATAAATCATTGAAAGCAATAGTTGGTGGTAAAATAATTCCAAAGGAAATTCCTAAGTTTTTACCTATTAAATATCAATATATTGCTGGAATGAAAGATTTTGGTGATGATAAAAAAATATTACCAAAATATAAATATTTGGGTGGATGTCTATTAGTTATGACAAAAGAAACTTTCAACAAAGTAAATGGATTTAATAATAATTTCGGTCATGACGGTAGTAAATTAGGTGCTAATGAAGATGTTTTAATACAGGATATAGCACGAAAAAATGACATTAATATAATATATGATCCTAAATTATATGTTATTCATTACTGGAATGGTAATTATGAAAATACTATAAAAAGAATAGAAATTCAGGGAAAGAGCGATTATCTATTAGATAAAAAATATCACAAAATAAGACTCATCTTAAAACTTATTAAGTATAAATTATTTATAGCGTTGAAGAAAAAAAGTAGTGATTTGACGAATATTTATGATATTGTGAGGTATAAGAGCTATGTTAATTATAAAAGAAATAGATAAACTTGATACTAAAACAAAAGAGGAATGGAAAAAACTATGGCAACAAAATGCTAACCGAAATTATTTTAATTCTTTATGGTGGTTTCAAAATTATATTTCAGTTTATCAAAGTCATCAATATAGTATATTAAAAGGTTATAATAACAATTCAATACAATTTATTTTGCCTTTAATAAAAATGCCCTTTAAAAATTTGGTAGTTATAGGTGGAAGATATTTAGATAAAGTTTCTTTTCTATATAATGGTGATATAAAAGAAATTATTAAAACCTTAGAGAAATATTGTATAGAAAATAAAAAAACAATTACTTTATTAGAATGCAATTTTAATATAAATTGTATAAATGAGCAAAAGTGTATTACAGAATTTGCTTCAGATAATCCATTTGTTTCCTTAAACCAGGATTTAGATTTTGTTATTAAAAGAAAAGAGAAAAGGCATATCGAAAGTATATTGAGAAAAAATAACAACTTATCATTTAAAGTTATATCTAGAAAAGATGTACAAGATTACATAGATATAATTTTTGACATAGAAAGTAGAAGCAATAAAATAAAAAAGAGCAAAGCTTTATTTGTTGATGAGAAAGCAAGAGAATTATTTAGAAATATTTCTAAAACTGATTATAGTATGCTTTGTATTTTATATTATAATAATATTCCAATAGCTCACATGATTGGATTGATAGCCACTCCTAGTAATTTTATGGCATATCATATGGCATTTGATAAGGAATATAGTCGTTTTCAGCCAGGTAAATTGGTAATATATCATTTGTTAAATTATTTGAAGAATAAAGAATATAATGTTTTTGACTTTTCAAGAGGAAATAGTTTATTAAAAAAACATTTTAGCATAGAAAATTCAAAAAATTACAATATTTATATAAACCCAAATGTTTTTGTAAAAATAAAAATATCATTTAGAGGATTAGTAAAACAAGCAAAACAACTTATAAAAAAATTTCTATGTATAATAATTAAACGTAATAATGGAGGTAATCATGCAAAATGCAATAGTAATGATAGATAATGAGAAAGATGAATTTAGTGACTTTTTAAATCTTACTTTTGCAAAAGTATATGATATGTATACTAAAATATACTTTAATAATTATGAAGATTTAAATATCACAAATAAAGAATTAGAACATTCGATTTTGGTGTTACCATCATCACTAAACGAAAAAAAGAGAGAATTGATAATTACTTCACTAAATTTTGATAAAAAAAATGTATATATATATGACATAAATAAGCTTAGCTATATATATACTAGCAAAGTTGATAATATTGATTGTGTTATATCAAATTATTTAGACTATTATTGGATTGATAAAATTCAAATACCAATTGCAATACATTGTAATTTAAAATGTAATAGATGTTATCATTTTTCAAACCTACAAGCCGAAGAAAAATTTTATGATTTAGAACAATACAAAAAAGATATTAATAATATTAATAAATTAGGTTTTAAAATATTTGAGTTTAGATTTTTAGGTGGAGAACCTTTGCTGTGTGATGATATTTTAGACTATATTAAATATACAAAACAAATATATCCATATTCAAACATGAAAATAATAACAAATGGAATATTATTATTATCAAAATCAGAAGAATTTTTAAAAGAGTTGTCAAGGTTAAATATTTCAATTTCAATTTCATTATATCCACCAATGATGAAGAGAATAAATGAGGTTGAATCAAGACTTATGAAAAATGGTGTAAGTTATGAAATATTTAGACTAGGTGATAGATTTAATAAAATTTTAAATGAGAATGAATCAACAGACTTTGAAGATGTGGCAAAGGAATGTGAAAAATGTATTATTATATATAATGGTGTTATAAGTAGATGTGCACCATCAATCTTTATTAATATTTTTAATAATAAATTTCAATACAATTATCCAGAAACAAATAAGGAAATAACATCTTTTAAAAGCAGAAAATTAGTTCTTAAATATATAGATAGACCTGTTGAGTTGTGTAAATATTGCTCTGGAGATTCAAATCCAGTATCATTCAAGTGGGAATCAACGCCAAAAGAAATATCACCAAATGATTATATAAGATAATAGTAAGGAGATGACAATATGCAAGAAATAGGATTTTTATTTGGGGCTGCTTCGGGTATAGGCAAAGCAACATACCAAAAGATAAGGAATAGTTATCCTGAATTAAAGCTAATAATATTGGATAAATCACCAGTTGATTTATTGAATAAAAAAGATGAATTTTATCAGTTAGATTTAAGTGATTTTGAAAATGCAAAAAAGTTTATTAAGTTAAAAATTAATAATCAAAAATTGATGGTTAAATTTATTATTAATACAATAGGATATCAAGAAAATGTTACTATTGATAATATTGATTATATGCAATGGGATAAGATGTATAATGCTACTGTGAAGTCGATATTTTTTATAGAAAGAGAAATAATTAAATTAATGAAATTAACTTCAATAAATAATCAGTCAATTGTTAATGTTACCTCAATTCATACTGAAATAATTAGAGATATAGTTCATTATTCTTCATCAAAATCAGCTATTAAAATGATTTCAAAGGAATTGGCATATCAATTAGCATCTTGTAATATAAGGGTCAATTGTGTTGAACCTGGTTCTATTGATACACCTTTACTAAGAAAAGATTTAAATAATAATAAATTGATAAATGAAGCTGCAATGAATATTCCCATGAAAAGACATGGAAAACCAGATGAAGTTGCTGATTTGATACTATTTTTAATATCTGATCATGCAAAATATATTACTGGTGAGAGTATAGTGATTGATGGTGGATTATCACTTATAATATAGGAGGACAATATGAAAGAATCATTTTATAATATAAAATTCCAACATAATGGTTTGAATTTTATATACAATACTAAGAATTCGAAACTAATTACATTTGACAACTATGATAATTTGTTTGCTAATCATTATTCTGACTTGGTATCAAATGGTTTTCTTGTTGCTGATGATTTTAATGAATTTGAAGAAGTTGTTAATAAACGAAGTGAATATTTATCAAAAGAAAAAGATTATAAACGTTTTACTATTTTATCAACTACTAAATGTAATGCTAATTGCTCTTTTTGTTATGAAAATGATTCACCAAGATATGATATGAGTGATGAAGTTGTTGAGCAAACAATAAATTTCATTAAGCAAGAAAGCCAAGAAAAAAAGAAAATAAGAGTATATTGGTTTGGAGGAGAACCATTAGTTCGTAGAGATATTATTGATAAAATATCTAAAAGTTTGATTGAGTTCAGTAATGAGAATGGCATAAGTTATCAAGCAAGTATAGCAACTAATTTGTCACTGCTTGATAAAGATGACATTGAGTATGCAATAGAAAATTGGCATTTAAATAAAATAGAGTTTGCTTTTGATGGTAATAAAGAACAACACAATAAAAGTAAGGACTATAAAATAAAGAATTTTGATGCCTTTCAGCATAATTTGGATATGATTGATTGCTTGTTAAATAAAAATATAATCGTGCAAATAAGATTTAATATAACAAGGGAAAATTTTAATGATGCAATGTTGTTAGTTCAAGAAATACTAAAAAAACATCATGGTAATAAAAATCTTCTATTATATTTAGGCGTTGTTTTTAAAACACCTAAAAATCAAAATTTAACAAAAGAAGAACTTATAGAAATGCGACAAATAGGAAATTATTCAATTGAATTTTTCAAATTATTAAAGAAATATAATCATATTCAAGGTGTTAATGGACTACCTTTAACATATAAAAAGAACAATTGTTATGCTTCTAATGATGATTCACTTGTAATTGGACCTGCTGGTATAATTACAAAATGTCAAATGTGTCCAGATGATGAATTAAATAAAATTGGAGATATTTATAGTGGAATTGACTTTTCTAGTAAAAATTATATTATTTGGTGTAATACATTATATTTTGACAAATGTCAAAAATGCAAATTGTATCCAATGTGTTTATCTGGATGCATTGGGCAAAAGTATATATATAACGAAAATACCTGTTGTAAAGAGAAATTTTATTTAGATGAACTTTTGAAAACAGCTGTTGATATGTTAGATGAAGATAAACAATTGATAAGAAATAGAGTATTATCTTTAAAAAGGTGAAAAATATGAAGAATACAACCATCGGCATGAATTTTTGCTGGAATCCATCAGATTCCAATGCTTTAGAAAAATATGTGGATTATATAGATTGGTGTGATAAACACAAGATAAAAATTATAAGAATTATTTTTAGTAAATGGGGATTAAATTGTATTTATAATATAAAAGATGTAATAACACTAAAACATATTGTTCATTATGCCTTAACAAAAAATATTAATATAATAATATCTTTGTTAAATTTCACTGATTTTAATAAAATCAATTATTTAGATATTAATGATAAAAACTTTTCATGGAATTTTAATAAATATCAACCTATTGATAAAAAAGTATCATCATTTTTTAAAAAAATTAATAATGTTCTAGTTGAAGATATAAATTATGTGCTAGATAATATTATTGAATATAATAATATAAAGTTTATTGAAATAATGAATGAAATAGATCAGGTTAATTGTAATGATAATGTTTTAATAAATTGGTGTAATAAGTTAATTAACATATTATCAAAAAAATACCAGAAATATATTTTTACGTGTAGTATTTCAAACTACCAAAAATATGATTTGTATAGAGAAAAGTTAAATTGTTACGTGGATCTTCATTTTTATAGTTTTCCAAGCGAAAGTGCATTTGAAAATTTACAATACGCAATGAAAACTTATAAAGAAATTTTATATTTTGGTGAATATGCAAAAAACTCTGATTATTCATATATAGATGATTATGGTAGCAAATTATATTTTACCTCAGGATTATGGGGTTCATACTTTTTAAAACTGACTTATTCAGCAATGAGTTGGTGGTGGGACGATATAATTATAAATTCTAATTACGAAAGAATTATTGATTTTTACAACACAAATATTCTTAACTTTCAATTTGATGGATTTGAAGAAATGTCAACAGAAGAATTAAGCATAGAATATAACAACAATAGTACAGATAAGCATACTCACGAAATCAATAAAATAATTGAAAGAATAATAAATTTATTAAAGCATCCACTATTTATATTTAATGAACTAAAAAACATAAGGAAATTTTTATCCAGAAAATTAAAAAAAGAAAAAAGTTTGAAGGTTTATAAAATTTGGTCAAAATCTAAAAAAATTTTTTATATTGAATGTAACGAAGAATGTATTATTGATTTAAAAAATCTATTGTTAAATAAAAAATTTTATGTATACGATTTGATAAAATGTACTAAAAGAGTCTTTAATATCAGAGAAAAATCAAAAATAAATGTATATGGTTGTTATATTTTAGAAGAAAAATAAAAAAAACACAAACTTGTGGTATAATATATCAATGAGAAAGGAGTGATTTATACGGTAATTTTTAAAACTAATAATTTAAAAAAATCTTATGGTGCAGATATAATATTTGATAATGTAAGTTTTGATTTAAAAGAAGGAGAAGTTGTTGGACTTTTAGGCAGAAATGGGACAGGCAAATCTACTTTATTAAAAATATTAAAAGGATTAGAAACACCAGATTCTGGAAATATCCAATTTTTTAAAAAATGTTCAATGGGCTATTTAGAACAAATTCCTGAATATCCTAATATGACTGTTCAAGATGTTTTGTATTTACCATTTGAAAAAGTTATGTCAATTGAAAAAGATATGAGAGCAATAGAAGGACTATTAGCAACCTCATTAAATGAAAATGATATGAATAAACTGTTAGAAAAGTATGGAAGATTACAGGAAGCATTTGATAAAAATAATGGCTATTCAATTAGCGGTAAAGTTGAAAAGATAAAAAATGGTTTGAATATAACTGAAGATTTATCAAATTCTATCTTTGATAAATGTAGTGGTGGCGAAAAGACTAGAGTGCTTGTTGCAAAAATGTTGTTAGAAGAACCAGAAATATTATTGTTGGACGAACCTACTAATAATTTAGATATTAAAACATTGGAGTGGTTAGAAGATTATATAAAACAGTATAAAGGAAGTGTGTTAGTTGTATCACACGATAGATACTTCTTAGATCATGTAATAGGCAGAGTGCTTGAATTAGATACGGATGGAATAGAAGAATATGATGGTAACTATTCTAAGTATATACAAGATAAAGAGCAAAGATTTTTAGAAAGATATAAAGCTTATGAAAATAATCAATACATAACACACAGAATGGAAATGCAAGTAAGACGTTTAAAATCAATGAATTCACAAATTTTGAGAGGTGTTGCAAATAAAATTGAAAACAGATTAAATAAAATGGAAAAAATAGATAAACCAATTTTTGAGAAAAAAAGTATGAGAATGAATGAATTTTCTGGAAGTCGTTCAGGAGCAACACTTTTAGAAGCTGTTGGAATTGCAAAATCTTTTGAACAAAAAGAATTATTTTCTGATATAGATTTAACTATTGAAAAGGGAGACAGAATTGGAATAATTGGTGAAAATGGTTCTGGTAAGACTACGTTATTAAAAATTTTATTAGGTCAAGAAATGCCTGATGATGGAATAATTGAAATTTCATCAACTGCAAAAATTGGATATTTGACACAAGATACATCTTTTGAAGATGAAGAAAAAACGATATTAGAAACATTTATTCAGTCATTCGATAGTATGAATCAAGGTGAAGCACGAAATAAATTAGCATCAATGTTGTTCACTAGTGATGATGTTTATAAAAAAATAAAAGTATTATCTGGTGGTGAAAAAATAAGGCTAAAACTATGTATTTTAATGAATCAAAATCTTAATTTACTTGTTTTAGATGAGCCAACAAATCATTTGGATTTAAATTCCAGAGAAGTTTTAGAAGAAAATTTAATGAATTATTCAGGAACTTTATTATTTGTATCACATGATAGATATTTCTTAGAAAAAATGACAAATAAAATTTGGAATTTAGAAAATAAACAAATGGAAGTTTTTTCTGGAAATTATGACGAATATATAGATAGAAAAAAAAACGCAGTAATAGAGGAAACATCTCCCATTTTAAGAAAAACTAGAAAATAGGTGATACAATGATAATAATGAAAGATCATCAAAGAATACATAATTTTCCTAAAGAAAATTTGTGTATAGTAACAGATTTTGATAAAACAATTACTAGCAATGAAAGTGTTAGTTCAATTGGTGTTTTTTCAAATTTCTTTCCAAAGCAGTATGCAGAGGAAAAGTCAAAAATTATGGAACAAGAAGAAAAAATATTTCTATCAAATGATATTTCCAATGCGCAAAAAGAGCAACTGCTTCATTCTATTTGGATTAAAAAATTAAAACTATTAAAAGAATTTTTAAACAACTATAAAGTTATTAATGATATAGTATCATCTAATCAGTTTATTTTTAGAGATGATGCAATAGAAACTATAAATTATCTTCAAAGAAAATACCAAGTTATTATAAATTCTTCTGGTTTTGGTAATTTGATTATAGAATTATTGAAAAAGGAAGGATGTCATTTTGATAACCTTGTTGTTTTTTCAAATTTTATTCAAAATGGTATGATAGATTTTTCTAAAATGATTGATCCATATAGAAAATATAATACTGAATATATAAAATATATAAATAATTATAAGAACTTTGTTTTATTAGGAGATTCTTTAACTGATTTAAGTATGCTCCCATTAGATTTGAACAAAATATCTGTAGGATTTTTAGATTGCGAATATGATACTTATCTTAAAGATTTTACAAGTGATTTTGATATTGTAGCAACTGAGAATGAGCCTTATAGTTCTCCAATTAAAAAACTAAGTTTATAAGAGGTGAGTATATGGAAGTTATAATTTTATCAGGTGGTTTGGGTACTAGATTGAATGGTGTAATAAAAAACATCCCTAAAGTAATGGCACCTATTAATGATAAACCATTTTTAGAATATGTATTAAATGATTTAAACGAACAAAAAGTAAACAAAGTTATTCTTGCTACTGGTTATAAAAAGGAATATATCAAAGATTATTTTGGAAATAAATATAAAAATATTATAATTGAGTATTCTGAGGAAGAACAACCTTTAGGTACAGGAGGAGCAATATTAAAAGCATTAACAAAAGTTACAAATAATAATGTTATCATAATGAATGGTGATATTTATACGAAACTTAACTTTGCTGATTTATATAAAAGTCATTTAAACAGTGGTGCTGATGTTACTTTATCTTTAAAAATGATGGAAAATTTCGAAAGATATGGATCGGTTACATTGAATAACAATAGAATAACCGATTTTAATGAAAAGAAATTTGTTTCTAAAGGCTACATGAGTGTTGGATGCTATGTATTTAATCGTAATGTTTTAGCTGATTTTAAAAAAGATACAAATTTTTCAATAGAAAACGATTTCTTTACGAAATATGTTAAAGTAATGAATTTTATGCCTTATTTTTATCATGATGTTTTTATTGATATTGGTATCCCTGAAGATTATGAACTAATAAAAAAGGTAATAAATTATGAATAAATTCAATATTCTTATACTATTTTTTATAATATATTTTATATTAATTACAATGGATATTTTTCAACCTAAGAAATACAACTTAATAGAAATTATTAAAAGAGTTTTAATTTTCAGCATTTGTTTTTTATTTTTTCTAATATTTAAATTAATTGATTTTAATGATGTAATACTACTATCGATTGTTTTTATTATTTTAAATTTAATTGAATTTATTGTTAGAAAAATATATTACAATAAGTTACCTAGTAAAAGTATTTGTTATATATCATTGTGTAAAAGTAATATTGAAGATGCTGATATTATAGATTTTTGTAATAATTATCATATAAAAATAGAATCTATAAAAAAGTGTAATAAAATTATCGACGTAAAAAGTTTAAAAAAATATGATATTCTAATTATTAATTCAGATGCACATCAAAAATTTTTGCTTGATTTATCAATCTTAGCATCAGATGTTGAAGTGTATTTAAAATTAACAGATGAAATTATACCTATTTCAAATAATAAAATCATTTTTTTAAAAGATATACCATTTGTTAAAATTAATAAATTGCAAATTGATGGTTTAAATAAGTTACTGAAAAGAGTGTTTGACATATTTTTTTCAATTATAGCAATAGTTATTTTATTTCCAATAATTTTGTTGGTTTCAATATTGGTAAAAATCGATTCATACGGTCCAATATTTTATTCACAAGAAAGAGAAACTATTTATAACAAAAAGTTTAAATTATATAAATTTAGAAGTATGTATGTAAATGCAGAAAAAGATGGTATTCCATTAGTTGCATTTCCTAACGATACTAGAATAACAAAAATTGGTAGATTTATTAGAAAGTTCAAAATTGACGAAATACCACAACTTTATAATGTATTAAAAGGTGAGATGTCAATCGTTGGACCAAGACCTGAAAGAACCTATTTTATTGATAAATATAAAAAGGAGTATCCATTATATAATTTGCGACACAATGTTAAAGCTGGAATAACTGGATTATCACATGTATATGGTAATTATTATACAGAACCAAAGTATAGATACTTATATGATTTATATTACATTTTTAATTATTCTTTGCTGTTGGATATTAAAATTATTTTTAAAACTTTTTTTGTAATATTACATTTAAAATAAAAATATGATATAATTTAATAGAAAGATAGGTGACACTTATGGACACATATTTAAAAAAAATAGTAGATGATAATGATAAAATTTTCAAGGATATTAAAAATATATCTAAAATAAACGTTGGATTTACAAACTCTGTATATTCTGCTGATGATAAATATATTATTAAAATCTGTAACAATAAAGAAAATGAAGCAAATTTTGAAAACGAAATTGAGTTTTATAAAAGTAATGCTGGTAATAAATATATTCCAAAAATGTATTCGTTTTATATTTCAACTTCTAATGATGATTTTTCTTATGAGATAATAGAAAAAATTAATGGTAAATCACTATATTTTGTTTGGCATGAACTTGATGAAAATAAAAGAAAAGAAATAGTAAAAGAAATAGTAAATATGATGAAATCATTTCATTCTATAAAGGGTGAATCTTATGATTGGGCATTGTATATAAAAGAAAAATTAGAACGAAATTTCAAAAAATGTTTTGACCTTAAACTATTTTCACAAACCGAGAAAGATTTGGCTGAACAAATATTAAAAAATATAAGTGATTATTTGAAGAGTAATGATTTTAGATTAGTTCATTCTGATATTCATTTTGATAATATTATTTATTGTAACGATGGTCAAATAAAAATAATTGATTTTGAAACATCATTATATGCTCCAATTGACTATGAATTAGATATATTTTTAAGAATGTGTAATAATCCTTTAAAGTATGCTAGTGAAGAAGCTGAGAATTTGGTCAAAATAGAAGATTATCAAAATATAGAAAAATACTTTAAAGAATTTTATCCTGAAATATATAATGTGGATAACTTTGAAATCAGACATGAAATCTATAATTTAGAAGCAAATTTAAGATTGTTACCAAGATTTCCAGAAAATAATGATTTAAAAAAAATAGTTATTGAAATAATGATTTCATTAAAAAAAATGTTGAATAAATAATTATGTTCAACATTTTTTTATTTTGACAAAAGCAGGAGATGTTGTTGATAAATTGTTTAAATGCCCTAACGTTCCATCAGCATATTTTTTATATAAACTTAAACAATTACTTTCAAGATTTGTTACAACAACTAAATCTTCACTTATATCTATATCTCTAGGATTTAATCCAAATGAAGGAATTGTTTGAATAAATTTAGGCACAATTTGCGATGTTGAAAATATTTTTATTTCATTTGAACCTCTAACTGTTGCATATAGCATTTCTGAAGATTTATCATATTTTATTGCACACCCAGTACATTCGTTATTTGATAGTCTTTGTACATCAATTACTTTAAACAAGTTATCACTGTACTCCAATGTTATAATTAACGGTTTAGATTCACTTATTAGATAAAAATATTTATTATCCCGATTGATTAAGTGTCTTGGCTGTACGTCATTTTTAAAAGCTATAGAAGTGATTAATCTCTTTTTTTCTTCTAAATTTAAAGTGTAAATTTTACTAGCACCCTTATCTACAATATGAAGATTATCTTCACTAAACAACGAACAATGAATCAAAGAATTTCTATAGAAGGTAAGAACTTGATTTAAGGACAGATTATCTGTTTTATCCAAAGAAAACAGTGATAAGTTCCCAGAATCATAATTACTTGCTGAAACTATTCCTTTTTTCTCATTATAAGTAATGTGGCAGGGATTTAATCCGAATGAATTAAAACTAGTAATGATGTTTGGATTATCTTTGTTATCTAATCTAAAAACAACAATCTTTCCATTAGGATTGTTTTTTGTTCCTTTTGTTTCTACTGTTGATAAAACTAAATTATTGCTATCACAATACAAATATGAGTTATAATTTGATGCAATATTACTTTTATCATTAATTATATCAAAATTATTGTTTAATGTAATAATGTGAAACCCACAATTTGAACTAAAATTTCCAACATATAATTTATACATTTTCTCACCTTTGGTTAATTATTATAAAACAATTACGCTCCAAAATCAAATAATTTTAAGGTTCTAAAATTAAAATTAAAAAAATAATATATTTATCTTGATATAATATAAGAATCATGGTATCATTTGATCAAGAAGTGATACCTTTTTACTATAGCAATATTCACATACTAATAAACTTGTTAGATTCTATGATGGTGTTGATGGACTTAAAACAGGGTT